>JBBSDY010000106.1:0-8880 GCA_038240245.1 Polyangiales bacterium | reverse complement strand
TTGAGCGCGTCGATGGGCCCGAGCCCGCGATCGATGACCAGGGGCATGGCCATGCTCATGCCGAGCGCGAGAATGACGCCGGGCACGATGAGAAAGAGCAAGCCCAGACCAACCGCGATGGCAAGGATGAGGTTGGTGATCAGCAACGATAGAAAGAACGGCGCTCCGCTGAACAAATCGCCGAACGCGTAGGGCGCGCCGCGCGCCACCTTCAGCGAGAAGTTCATGATGCCCGCGGTGACGAACGTGGAGACCACGAGGCTGACGAGCTGGCCCACGGCCATGAGCCCCAGATAAAGGGGAGCCATCATCTCGATGGCGGGCGCCGCGGAATGGCGCGTTGCTGCGCCGGTTGCAACGCTCGTGGCAGCACCGGCGAGCCCGACCACCAGCTGGGCAACCAGGTTGATGCCAAAGCTGACGATCGAAGCGATGATCAGACCGACGATCACCGTCGCCAGGATGGTGCCGGGATCGGCTTTGATGCGCTCCCAGGCGAAGGTGACCGCGTCGCCGGGCGAGAAGGTGGCTTTGGGTCCGGTGGGTCCGCCATAGCCTGGTCCTGGCCCGCCCGGGTAGCCCCCGCCTGCGGGCGGATACCCCGGTGGCCCGGGAGGATATCCGCCGCCGGGAGGAGCTCCATAACCGCCCGGAGGGGCGCCATAGCCGCCTGGGGGACTGCCTGGCGGCGCACCGTAGCCGCCCGGCGGCTGGCCATACCCGCCGGGTGGCTGGCCATACCCGCCTGGGGGAGCGCCGCCGCCTGGAGGTCCCCATCCGCCTGGTGGAGCGCCGCCGGGCGGCCCGCCTGGAGGCCCGCCTGGAGGTCCCCAACCGCCGGGGGGAGCGCCGCCCGGAGGGGGGCCGTAACCGCCGGGAGGCTGCGCTAGATCGAGTCCCTGGTCGAGATGATGCATGCGACAACCTCCCTAAACGAAACGACGATGGTCAGAGTCCGAAAGCGTATCCGACGGACGGCGAGAGCGAGAGACCCGAGTTGCCGAAAAGCGCTTCGAACTTCACTTCGACGATCACGCCGCCCGCCGGACCTGTGGGGATCATGAGACCACCGCCCAGCCCCGCGAACACCGGACCACTCTTGCGCCACACCTGCAGCGTCTGAGACTCGGGCCTGCCCTTGTTGGGATCGTAACACGATGCCGTGGGCGATCCCGGGGGCAGACTCGCGAGGCAACCTGCCTTCACCTCGGTCTCGTGGATGGGGACGTTGAGCTTGGCGTCCTTGTTGGCGTAGCCGCCGAGGAGCATCAAGTAAGGGCGCAGGCCTTTTTGCTTGAAGGGGTCTTTTCCAAACCAGTAGGTGACGCGTGCTTCGCCATGAATGCCGTCCTTGGGCGCAGCGAGGTTGACCCCATAGCCGACGCGCGCGCCCAGGGCGATGTTGCTGGCCACCAGGTAGTCGATGCCGGCGAGAAAACGCGTCGTGGTGGGCTTGAACCCCCCGGTGATCGCGTTGCCCGCAGCGCCTTCGGGAGTGCCGGCATAGACGAAGTTGCCGTTCTCCTCGAGGCAGTTGTACTGGTCGGGGTTCACCGACTGCGGGCCACACACGTTGCGCTCGCCGCTGAGGATCCCGAAGTCCTGTTGAATGTTGAGGCTCAACCAGATTTTCTTGATTTGGCCGCCGCTGCCCTCGCAGATCTTGTCGGCGTTGCACGTGTCGCCGTTGTCGCAGTCCGAGCTCGTCTCGCACGATTTGGAAGCCACAGGCTCGGAGCCGGCAGCCTTGTCACCTGTCTCGCAAGATCCGTTTTTGCAGATCAGACCCGATCCGCATTCGCTCTCTTTCTCGCAGCTCGCGCCCCAACCCTTGCCCGCCGATTTCTTGGCGGCTGGGCACCCGGGCAGACCCGGAGGACAGTCGCTGACGTCGCGGCATTGCGAAGGTGCAGGTTTGCCGGGCAGGTGAGGAGCGTCACCGGACAGCTCGTTCTTGATGGCGACCTTGTTGGGGGCGTTGCGTGAGCCGCTCGTCGAAACCACGTCACCCGAGGCGTCGGTCGCCTGCAGGTAGTAGTTGAGATCGCCGGTGGTGCTTCCGATTTCTTGGCAAGGCACCTCGGCGCCGTAGCCGTTGCCCACCTTGCGCAGCTCGATCGTCTTCCATTCGGTCGTGCCGAACGCCTTGTAGCGAGCGATGACCTTGACCGCCGTTACTCCGTCGGGAAGCTCGGCGTAAATCGGAACCGGCGTGAGGATGGCTTGCTCGGGTGGCGGCGTGTGCGTCATATCGCCGCCCACCACGGGCGCGGCGCCCGATGGTTTGCTCGGGGCGGGCGCCGAGGCCCCGCCCTTGGCCGCTTGAAACACCTTGTCGATGTCGGGCGTGGTGAGGTCTTTCTCGAGCCCAATATTGGGGTCGGCCTTGAGGGCCTCGACGAATGCGGCCTTGCCGTCTTCGGAGCGGTTGAGCCCGGCGACGAGCACCACGCCGAGATCGCGTTGGATTCGGGCTCGGACGCGGGGGCTGCAGGCACTGGCTCCGCAGAGCGCGACCGCCTTGCGTAGCTTCTTCTCGGCTTCGGCGAAGTTGGTCGCCAGGTAGTCGCCCTGGATCGCGTCGTCGGCGAGCTTGGTTGCGGCTGCGTCCTTGGGCGCCGCCGCATTCGCGGGGAGCGCATGAAAAACTGCACCCAGCATCAGGGCAAGTGTCAGCCAGCTTCTAAAACCACGATCCACGGGAACTCTCCTCTCGGCAACCGCGCCGTTGCGGTAATGACCTGTTACGGCGGGGTGGTGACCTGGCCCCCTTCGGTGCGGATGAATTGCACGCGTCGGTTCAGCGCACGGTTCTGATCGGTATCGTTGGGAACGATGGGACGGGTCATGCCATAGCCTCGCGAGACCAGCTTCTCAGCCCCAATACCGTGCGTGGTGAGGTACTTCTTTACTGAAGCCGCCCGACGATCGGAAAGCTTCAGGTTGTAGGCCGCCGAGCCCTTGTTGTCTGTGTGACCCTGAATTTCGATACGCATCGCCGTGTTCTGCTGGAGTACTTCGGCGACGGCATCGAGGATGGGAAAGCTTTCTTTTCTGATGATGTCTTTATCGAACTCGAAGTGAATCTGCTGCGTGATCTTGATTTCTTTGTCGGTGACCACGACCAGCGCCGGCTTTCGCGGGCATCCAGGTCGATCGCCGCCTGCCGGACCAGCCTCGTTCGGGCACTGATCTTCGAGGTCGGGTACGCCGTCCTTGTCGTTGTCGAGCTCGGGACAACCGTCTTGGTCTTCGAAGCCGTCGGGATCTTCGGGATCGTTGGGGCACTTGTCGACAGCGTCGAGAATGCCGTCGAGGTCGTTGTCGACGTCGGGGCAGCCGTCGTCGTCGAGGTACCCGTCTTTGTCCTCGGGCTCGAGGACGCACATGTCGCGCGTGTCGGGAATGCCGTCACCGTCGGTGTCGGGATCTTCGGGTGGCAAGACGAAGCCACGCTCGGCGCATTTCTCGGGGGGCGAGAGCTCGTAGGCAGCGTGCGCGTTGGGCTCGGCGATGGCCAGGTGATCGCTCGCCTCGGAGAGGAACCCTTGATCGAGCTCGACCTCGGCGAACTTGAGGTGCGATCGGGCCATGGCCAGCTCGCGCGGTGCGCACCGAATGGCGCCGTTGCGCTCGGCCTGGCTGGCGATCTTGTCGAGGCCGGCAATCTTGCCGCGCATGACGGCGCCCTGGCTGCAGGTGCAGAGCCCGAGCATGGTGACGATCGCGATGGCGCGTCGGACGACGAACCCGGCTGGTCTCATCGACCCGCGCCGCGGTGGGCCTCTTTGGAAAGCTTGATGGCCTTGTCGGCGTATTCTTCGGCGACGTCGGCGAAGTCGTTGGCGTCGGAATAGTCGCCCTCGGCCGCCTCGGACATGGCCTGGGTGAGGTGCTCGTTCGCGTAGTAGTACTCGTACGGGGCGAGCTTCTCGGCGCCGAGCTCCTTGGCCTGGGCGACCTTGCTGGCCGCGCTATTGACCTGGATGGCGTAGAGAGCCCCTCCGCAGCCGGCGGACGATATCGCACCCGCGACCACGACGACGGCAACGAGACCGGGGCGGTTTTTCATGCGTCGTGGGACGCTATCAAGCGTGAGAAGATGCCGTCAACAGCCGGCGTCAAATGCGCCGGAAGACCCCAACGACGATGCCCAGGAGCATGGTGGGTTTGAAATCGCTGGCTCGCACCAGAATCGGGGCCATCTGAGCGTTGGCGGGCTGGAACCGAATGTAGTCCCGCTCGGGGTAGTAATACTTGACGGTGGCCTCGTCTCCTATGAGCGCGACCACGATGTCGCCCCTTTGGGCAGTGAGCTGCTTTTTGACGAAGATGTAGTCGCCGCTGAAAATCCCGGCGTCGATCATGGAATCGCCGGTGACCTTGAGGCCGAATACTTCGCGGCCCCCGCGAACGAGCGTGCGATCGATGCGAACCGTATCGAGCACGTTTTCTTCGGCAAGTAGGGGCAAGCCTGCTGCCACGCGGCCCAGAACCTGGATCTCGACCATGCCCTCGTCGTCGTTGGCGGGGACCGACGCGGGGAGGCTGTCGATGTCGCAGGGGCGAAGGGCCCGTGACTTCATGTCTTCGCGAGTGAGGTATCCCTTGCGCTCGAGGGCACGGAGGTGATCGTTGACCCCGTTGGTGGAACGGATGCCCATGTGGGCGCCGATCTCGCGCAGCGTCGGCGGATAGCCGCGGTCGGTGATGGAGCTTCGAATGTACTCGAGCACCTGCTGCTGACGGTCAGTGAGGCCCTGCATAGTGGCGCAGCCTACTGAACATGCGTGCCCGTGTCAACAAAGCGGTAGTTTATTGGGGGGCGATCTTCCAAAGCTTGGCGAAGATTTTCCCCTCGAAGGCCCCGGTGTGACACGTGTCACAGGTGTGATCCTTCTTGTCGGCGCGCTGCAGCTTGTCCTGGTAGTTGGCGGTCATGAACTTGGAGAGCGCCTTCTTGTCGGACCTGTCCAAGAGTTTTTGTTTTCCCTGATGACACGAGTCGCAAAACATCGCCCCGCCGCCACTGGCGCGCAGATCGCGCACGAAGTGGGTCCACATGGCCGAGGCCATTTGCTTGTTGTGGGTAGGGGCCTTGAAGTCGCCAGCCACGTGACACCCGTCGCAGCCCGACATGCCGAGGGCCTTCACGAAGAAGGGCATGAGCTTCTTCTTCTTGGACACGTCCATCTTCGACAGATCGCCGGGGCTCGCGAGATCGATGCCGATGGCCTTGATGTCGGCGATCATCTTGCTGGGCACGATGTCGACATCAACGATCGCGGCGGGCGGCGTGACGGAGGGTGCTGATGCGTCGACACCCGCAGGTGCGGCGACAGGCGGCGATCCGGCATCGGCCGAAGCCGTCATGTCCGTGCTCGGCGCTTGCGGCGCGGGCGCGCCTCCGCCGCACGCGGCGAGCGCGCCGCCCAGCATGCTGGCGGCCAACAGAGCCAAATAGGTGCGATGTGCAATCCCGTTCATCATGGAGAGGGACGGTACACGATCGGCCTTGGAGGCGGCCTAGGATTTTCGGTTCGGTCAGCGCTTGAAGGTGACGTTGATGGGAGGCATCGTGCTTAGAACTGGGTTGCCCTGGTGATCGACGGCGGGATTGTAGCGCCGCCGCAACGCACACTGACGCGCCGCGCGGCCGAACCCGTGGCCGGGATCGCCGATGACCTTGACGTCTTGCGGTGAGCCGTCGCCGCGAACCGTCACCACGATCTGAACGCGCTGAAAATCGATCTGCTCGGTGTCGGCCTCGGCCGGGAAAGGACACTCCCAGTCGGTGCCACCGAGAAGCGACGGAGGGCGCGCCAGGTCGGGGCCGGAGATCGCGGTCGGCCCTGGTTTGGTGCCCGTTCCGCCGGGCACACCGCCCGGTGCGGCATTGAGGTTGCCCACGGGCTTGGCCGAGGTGCCATTGGCCGCGGTGACGCCGCCCGCGTAGGTATCGGCGTTGCCGGTGACGAACCCTTGCCCGGTGAGATCGACGGGCTCGTTGGGATCGGGCTCCTGCGTGAGGATCTTTCCCGCCTGTGCCGGAGGTGGCGGCGGCTGATCTTTTTGCGGCGCTGCGGCCGGCGAGGGCGCAGGTCGGGTCGCTTCTTTCTCGGGCTCGGGCTCGGACGTCGGGGGCGGTGGTGGCGGAGCCGGTGGCTCGACGAGATCGACCTCGTAGAGCTTGGCCAGGTAAGCGTGCACGTCGGTCCGAAGATCGAACGCCCAGGAGCCCATCCCCGCCGCGATGCGCGCGGCTTCGGACGCGGCGGCGATGTGGACGATGAGCGCGCCACACAGCCCGATGATGAATCCCGTCCGCATCCGGCCCGATTCGAGCTCGAACACGCGATCGAGTGGGTTCTGTGCTGCCAGCAAGACGTTATCTCGATCCGGCAGGTGTCGCCGTTCCCCCCGGCTCTGCTGCGATGGGGGTCACCCCGAACGCAATCTTGGAAACCCCGGACTGCTTCAAGAGATCGAGGACGTGGATCACGCGCTGGTGCTGGACCGTTCCGTCGGCCTTGATGACCGCGCGCAGATCGGCGCTCTTTTGGTGCGCCTCGCGCGCGAGAGGCAAGAGCGCGTCGTCGTTGGCGAGCTTCTGTTGATCGACGGAGATCTCTCCGGTGGCATAGAGCTCGATCGAAAAGACGACCTGGATATCGGTGCCCGACGCTGCCTTGGGCAAATCGAGGGGTACCGATTGAGACACCACCATCTTGGCCACGACCATGAAGATGATGAGGAGCACGAGCGTGATGTCGACGAGCGGCGTCACGTTGATGCCGACGATACCTTCGTCGCCGCCGTCTTGCGCTCCGCCCGCCATCAGCCGGCTTGCTCCGAGGGACTCTCGGCCTTGAGGTGGGCCATGAGGATGCGCGAGAGCACCTCGGTGTTGGCGAGCGTCGACTTGGTGAGCCTCTGAAAGGTGTTGTAAGCCGCGACGGCGGGGATGGCGACGACCAAGCCGATCGCGGTGGCCACGAGAGCCTCGGCGATGCTGGTCATGACCGCCTGGGGAGCGATGGTCGATGCCGTCTGCGTGGCCTGCGATTTGGCGGCCTTTCCGAGCTCATCGAACGCCTGCACGATGCCGATGACCGTGCCGAGCAGCCCCACGAAGGGCGCGTTGTTTCCGAGCGTGCCCAGAAAGACGAGGCGCTTTTCGAGCTTCATTCGCTGGAGCGCAGCGGCCCCGGCCATTGCTTCTTCTGCGGCGGCTGCGCCGTGCTCGGATTCGACCAGACCTGCGACGACCACCGCAGCTTCGGCGGACGGCGAGTTTTCGAGCAGGCGCCTTGCCTCGGTGACCTCACCGCGGCGCAGGTAGTCGCCGAAGGATCGAGCCAGGGCCCCGAGATCGTCGCGCAGCGAGTAGAAGAACCACCCGCGCTCCAGCATGATGGCGACCGAGACCACCGACAGCATCAGGAGCAACCACATGACCCAGGAAGCTCCGAAGTTCGTCATGAGCCGCTTGGCGTGCTCGACCAGATTCCAGTTCATCAGGCATTCCCTCTTAGGGTCACGGCGCAGGCGAGGAGCGTCGTGGCATAGCCACCCTTCGGTAGCACAAAAACAACGAGCAAGGCGCTCTCCTCGTCCCGCACTTCTCGGATGGCGAGGTCGCGAACGTGTAGCACGAACGCGCGTCTTGTCCCCTCGCCGAGAGCCCGATGCTGGTCGAACAGGTCGCTGTCGCCCACTGCAGCCTGCAAGATTTCGCGTTCAATCTTCGCGGGTTCACCCTCCGGCCATCGCATCTTGACCCCGTAGAGCGGGCCCGTGGGGCAAATCTCGGCGCGCGAGGCTCGCTCGGCGTCGCCATCGGGATCGGTGCAGAGGAAGATGCCCCCGGTGTCACACTTTCTCAACAGGTCGCCGGCGAGAGGTCGGTTCCAGGTACCCTCGGCCTGCCTGCGCAAAAGAACGCGGTTGAAAAGCTCGGCTTGCAACGCCGAGAACAGGAGCCGGCGCTCGCGGCGGTCCTTGGGGCCGGGCGATCGTCCGGCAAGCCAGGTCATCGCTCGCTCGGGATTGTCGCCGTCGCGCCCGAAGCGTTGCGGTCCGAAGGCATTCGGCACGCCATGCTGCCCGGCCTGCTCGAGATCGCGGACGATGTCGGGTACGGCAGTTGCGTCGAGGCCACGCAGCGCGATCGAGAAGCGGTTGCCTTTCAGGTGACCGGGCTTGAGCTTGTGACCGTGGCGAACCGCGGCGCGAACCACGACGCCCTCGAGCTCGAGCCCGAGCGCGTCGTCGCACGAACGGTCGCGGGGAAACGGCACCGAGATGGTCTGGCTGGCGACCGCACGTTTGTCCTTCATCCCCGCGTACCCGGCGCCGCGGTCGTCGATGGCGAGGGCATGGCAGACGCGCCGGACAGCATCGTTGGTGGTGACGTTGGTCTTGACGATCTCGAGGTACAGGTGCTCGCCCTCGCCGCTCGGGGCGAATGCGGGGATCTCGTCGACCACGAAGTCCTCGGGGGACGTTCGGATGGTTGCGGCGGGCTTCACGGGTCTATCCCTTAGAGCACATCGACGTATCTCTCAAACCGCGACCCGAGGCAGAAGTAACCGCTTCGATTTTCTTCTGCTTCTACTTCGGACTCGCGCAGCAGCGAAAGCCGGTGGAGTAGTCGTGGTACGTCCCGGCGTGCGCAACGGTGCGGTAGTCACAGCCGTCGCCGTTGATGTGCGTGTCGAGGTAGTAGCCGCCGCGAAACGTGCCGTGCGGATTGGCCGTCCACTCGTGGACGTTGCCCACCATGTCGTAGACGTGAAACGAGTTGGTGCAGTGAACGAACGAGCCGGTGGGGGCCACGGTGCCGGGAATCTGGTTGAGCCGGGGATCGTTCATGGGCTC
>JBBSDY010000105.1:0-8890 GCA_038240245.1 Polyangiales bacterium | reverse complement strand
CGTGGGCGCGCGTCGCGCCCGAGAGCTCGATGCGTACCGCAAGAGGACGGCCGTCGGCGTCGCCGAGCGCCGACCCCAGCCCTGCGCGCGCGAGATCGACGACGTCGTGTCCGCTCGATGCCTCGGTCACGTCGACCTTCACGAGTGACCACCTCACGACGTCGAGCGCGCGGTGCTCGACCGACGAGATGCGGTCGTCGTGGACGGTGACCAGCGTCGCGCCCTTGGGCCCGGTCTCGCGGATGTGCCGGCCCTGCAAGTTACCGGGAAATACCACATGAGGATCGCGAACGATCACTTCGCGGCGGTGCACGTGTCCGAGCGCCCAATAGTCGTAGCCCTTGGCGACGAGCGCCTCGACCTGGCAAGGCGCGTAGTTCTCGTGGCCCTCGCGTCCGCCCGCCGAGGTGTGCAAAAGCCCGATGTTGAGCGCTCCCGGTACGGCCTTGGGGTAGCTGCGCGTCAAGTCCTCGGTCACCGCTCGCGTTGCGAAGCCCTGCCCGTGGACGACGACGCCCACCTTGGACAGCTCGAAGCTTTCCGGCGCGCGTACCGAAAGCTCACGAACGTTCTCGGGAAGTCGCAAGTGCCGGGTGATTTGGCTCTGCGCGTCGTGGTTGCCGCGAATGAGCACCACCGGGATGTTCGCCGCGCGAAGGCGGGCGAGACCGGCGGCGAAGAAGAGCCCGGTCGAGTAGTCCTTCCAGTTGCCGTCGTAGATGTCTCCCGCCAAAAGCAGGAACGACGCGCTCTCTTCGAGACAGAGCTCGACGAGGTTGTCGAAGGCGCGACGGGTGGCGCCCCGGATCGCATCGACCGGGGCGCCCTCGTAGCGGGGCAGTCCGCACAGGGGGCTGTCGAGGTGCAGATCCGCGGCGTGGACGAACTTCATGCGTCACCTGGGCAATAGCATAGCCGGAGCGATCGGACGCCGGGGCCACCCGTGATCCGGCGCTAGCCTCGGAGGTCCCTTGTCCGATGTGCGGGACACGTGTAGGGCTCGATCCCTGCGGCGCCACACCATGCTTCGTTTGCTTCGCACCGTTGCACCGGGGGCGCTCGTCCTGCTGGCGATCTCCGTGGCGCGGGCCGAGGCTGACGCGCCTGCCGTCGAGGCGCCCACGCCACGAGCGGCCGATCGTCCTGGTGTCTCCATGGGGCTGCGCTCGGGTTGGGCCTTTCCCATTGGCAGCGTGGCGACGGACGACAGCCTGGGGTCCAACTTCGACGGCATCCTTCCCATATGGTTCGACGCCGGCTACCGCATCAGCCCCGAGATCTATTGGGGTGGCTACTTTCAATGGGGTGTTGGATTCATCTCCAGCGACGTTTGCGTCGCCCCGTTCACCGCGTGCTCCGGAAACGACGCGCGTTTCGGTGTCACCTTGCAGTGGCACGTCAAGTCGGCCATCGGGGCAGGCGCGTGGTCCGCATCGTTCGATCCGTGGGTGGGGTTCGGGACGGGCTACGAGATCGCCACCATCACCCTCGAACGGGGCGCCGACAAGTCGCACGTGAGCTACCGCGGATTCGAATTTGCCAGCTTGCAGCTGGGGGGGGACTATCTAGGATTGGGCTCGATGCGCATCGGGGGATTTGCAAGCTTCTCGCTGGGCGAGTTCGCGCGCACCACCGTTTCGGTTCCGACCGGATCGACGAGCGATCCCATTTCCAGTCCCGCGGTTCACGCCTGGCTCATGTTGGGTGTGCGGGGGCAATATGATTTTTAGATCGATTCTCGCGGGGAGTGTCCTCTTGGGCGCCGTCGAGAGCTGCGGCGGCTCGTCCGCCCCCGTACCGCTGGTCTGGCTGGGGAAGGCCGGCGATCACTTGCCCGCCTCCACGGCAGCCAGCGTCTTTTGGGTCCAGGCCGATGTCGATGGTGTGCCCGGTCCCCAAGTGATCGTCGACACCGGCGCGCCGTTCGCCTTGCTCAATGTCCGGGCCTTTCGAGGAAGCGTCTCTGCCGGCAAGGGCCGCGTGGCGACGATGACCCTCGGCAATACCGTGCTCTGGAAAGTGCCCACGGTCGGCGTGGAAGGCGACAGGACGCACCCTCCCGAGATCGCACCCAACGGAGATCTCTTCGGTGGAATCCTCGGCTACACCGTCTTCGGGCAATTTCCCATGTCGTTCGACTACCGCGATCACCAGGTGGTCGTCGGGGGTGCCGCGCCGCCGGCCGACGTGCTGCCGGCCTTCTCCATCCCCTTCGCGCTCGAGGGCGGAGGAGCGGGGACGCTCCCCGAGAATGCGGGCGTTTTGACGTTTCCCGCGTCGCGCATCATTCTGCAGGCCACCATCGAGGGGACGCCGCGCACATTTTTGCTCGACACCGGCGCCAGCTGGGTGGCGCTGCGGACGGTGCTGTTTCAGTCGCTCGCCGCCGACGGTCGAGGGCAGGTGACCGACGACGCCAGCCTCGCCACTGGCAATGCGACCACCAACGTGATGCGGCTGCGCTCGGTCGCCGTGCAAGGGATCGAGGTCAAGGACGCCGTCGCCGCCGCCGGCACCAAGGTCGACGAGCTCATCGACAACCTGGTTGCCGAGGTGGGGCACCCCGTCGACGGTCTTCTCGGCGCGCCGTTCTTGCGAGAGTTCTATGTCACTATCAACTACCCAAACCGCACGCTCGACCTGTACCGCTATGCTTCCGAGACGCACATTCACGACGAGTACCGCCGGGTCGGTATCGATCTCGCGCCAGACAGCGCGCCCACCGGCAACGTCTTTGCCGTGCACCACGTCTACGCCGGAACCGACGCGCAGAAGAAGGGCATTCGCGTCGGCGAGCGCCTCCTGTCCATCGACGGCGCCGCGCTGGACACGCTCGACATCGTCACCGTCGATGAGATGCTCCTCGGCGCCGTCGGCATGACGCACAAACTGAAGCTCAGCACCAGGACCGTCGACGTTCTCGTGGAAGACCTCTTGCCGCTTCCCTGACAGTCCGGTTCTCTTTGTCGGCCCGACGTGGGATCATGGGGCATGGACATCGAAGTTCGCCACGAGCTCGGCGGGCACGCGCGCGTGCTGGTGCTCAATCGTCCCGCCAAGAAGAATGCGCTCACCGTGGCGATGTACACCGAGCTCGTCCGCGAGCTCGCCGACGCCGCCGTGGCGCCAGCCGTTCGGGCTGTCGTGATCACGGGAGCGGGAGACGCCTTCACGGCGGGCAACGACCTGCACGACTTCATGGCCGCGCCGCCCGCGACCGACGACAGCCCCGTGCTTCAGTTTCTCGCGCAGCTGGTGCGATTTCCCAAGCCCCTGGTCGCCGCCGTGAACGGGATCGCCGTCGGCGTCGGCACCACCATGCTTTTGCATTGTGATCTGGTTCTGGCGGCCGAGTCGGCGCGGTTCCAGCTTCCGTTCGCCAGGCTCGGCCTGTGTCCGGAAGGCGGGTCGAGCTTTCTTTTGCCGCGCCTGGCCGGAATGCAACGTGCGTCGGAGCTTCTCATCTGGGGCGAGCCGTTCGACGCAACAGCTGCGCTGAGCATCGGAATCGTGAACGAGGTCCTCACCGCAGCCGAGCTTTTGCCGAGGGCGCTGGCGCGTGTCGAAAGCCTGCTCGATCTGCCGCCCGACGCCGTCGCCGTCACCAAATTCCTTCTGCGTGGCCCCCTCCTCGATGAGCTCGAAGAATTCATGCGCCGCGAATCCGATACCTTTCGGACCAGGCTGGGCTCGGCCGAGGCGGCCGAAGCCTTTTCGGCCTTCTTCGAGAAGCGAAAGCCAAAGTTCTCGTGAGGCGTCACGTCTCGGCGAAGGCTTGCACGAAATAGCCATCTTCCTCTTCCGAGAAGGTGGCAACGATGCGGTTGGGCCGACAGCAAACGGCGCAATCCTCGATGTACTCTTGCTCCGCCCCGCCGCCCGCGTCGGGATCGGTGTCGACCTCTTCTCCGCAATGCGGGCACATGTAAAATGACACGAAGGGACCTCACTCGACTCGACGGATGGAGAACTTCATGACACCCGCGCGAAGATCCGCAACCCGCGAGGAACGACCGCACGCTCGAGCAAGTAGAAGGCCCCCTCGACGAGCAGCGCCAGAAGCGCCGCCGGCACCGCCCCCTCGAGGAGAAGTCGGGTGTCGCGCAGGGCGATCCCTTGCATGATGGGATTGCCGAGCCCTCCCGCGCCAATCAGGGCAGCGAGCGTGGCCGTGCCGACGTTGATGATCGCGCTCGTCTTGATGCCCGCCATGATCGAAGGAGACGCCATGGGCAGGCTCACCTTCCAGAGCTTGGCGCCCCGCGTGAGTCCTATACCGTCGGCAGCCTCGCCGAGCGACGAGGGGATGGTGGTCAAGCCGGTCAGGGTATTTCGCACGATGGGGAGCAGACTGTAGAGAAAGAGGGCCACCATGGCCGGGAACACGCCAATGCCAAAGAGCGGGATCAAGAAGGCAAGCAGCGCGAGCGAGGGAATCGTTTGCAAAAGCCCGGCGCCGGTCAACGTCAAGAACGCAAAGGTACGCGATCGCGTCGCGGCGATGCCCAGAGGAATGCCGAGCAAGATTGCAAAGAGTAGTGAGGCGCCCACGAGCTCGAGGTGACGCGCGACATTTTGCGCGATGCGAGACCCTGCGCCCGGCGTGCTGGTCCGTGGCGAAAGGCCGGCGCCGAGAACGTCTTCGAGAAGGGCGTGTGCGGCCGTCTCCGAGCTCGTCTTGTGCAGGGCGACGCTGCCATTGGCGTGGGTCATTTTCTTGCCGTCGATCCCTCCAACGAGTCGTGACATCGCGGCGAGCGCGCCGGGGGCGCGGGTGTCGAGATCGAGCCGATAGAGCAGCACCGCATCGTAACGGGGGAAAAATGCCAAGTCGTCGTCGAGCAAGGTGAGGTTGAGCTGCTCGATCTGGGGATCCGTCGTATAAATATCGGTGACGTCGATCTGTCCGCTGGCGATGGCATCGTACGACAGCTCGTGCTGGATGCCGCGCGCGTCGCTCATCTCGAGACGGTAGCGGGCCGAGAGGCCAGGGTAGCCGTCGGAGCGCCCCAAGAATTCGTGGGTGAGCCCCATCCGAAGATTGGCGTGCGCCTTGAGATCGGAGATTCGCTGGAGGCCGAAGCGTGCCGCGGCGCCCGGCGAGACGGCTAGCGCGTAGCTGTCGTCGAAACCGAGAGGCTGGCTGACACCGAGCCCTGCGCCGGCCAGCGCGCGACGCATCTCGGGCAGGCCTGGGCGGCTCGCCGTTTTCAAAATCACCTCGGAGATGGTGCCCGTGTACTCGGCGTAGATATCGATGTTGCCCGACAGCAGCGCCTGGTAGGCGATCTCCGTTCCACCCAGGTTCTTCTTGTGCTCGGCCACCGCCGTGCCCGATTGCTCGACCAGCTCGGTCAGAGCGTCGCCCAGGATCCACGATTCGGGAAACGCCTTGGAGCCGACGGCCACCTTGGGCAGGGCGAAGGCGCATGGTGCGCTGGCGAGAACCGCGCATGCGACGAAAAACGGCAAGACGGCGCGCGCCGCCCAGGTCACGGTGATCCGAGCCCGTCCGCCCACCGGGGGCGCTGGGCGTTCAAAAACTCGGACACGAAGGCATCCGACGGCTCGCGACTCAGTGATTCGAGGGTACCCTTTTGCACCAGCGCCCCGTGGTGCATGACGGCGATCTCGTCGCCGAGGAACGCCGCTTCGCCGAGATCGTGGGTCACGAGCAGCACCGTCTTTTTGAGCTCGCGAAAAATTCGACGAAGATCGTCCTGCAACCGGGCGCGGATGATGGGATCGAGCGCGCCAAGAGGCTCATCGAGCAGCAACACCGGTGGATCGAGCATCAGGGCGCGCATCAAACCGACGCGCTGCCTCTCGCCGCCGGAGAGCTCGGCCGGATAGCGATGCAGGTGCTCGAACGTCAGACCGACCAGCCCGGTGAGCTCCTGGAGCCGGCTCGCCACGCGCTCCCTGGGCCACTTGAGCTGCCGCGCGACCAACGTTGCGTTGTCTTGCGCCGTCAGGTGGGGAAAGAGACCGCCATCCTGGATGACGTACCCCATGCGAAGGCGCAGCGCCTGTGCGCGCCCCGGCTCCATCGGCTCGCCGGCGATCGAGATCGACCCGCTGTCGGGGGCGATCAATCCCAGAATGAGGCGCAACAAGGTCGACTTACCCGAGCCACTCGATCCCACGAGCGCGAGACACCGTTCGGAATCGACGGTGAAGCTCGTGGGGTACAGAGCGCGGGCCGGGCCGTAGCTTTTGCTGACGTTGGTGAGGACGATCAAGGGGCGGCGGTCATGCTAGGCGATCTGGCCCATGGTGAGGTAGTGCACGCTGAAGAGACGGTGCTCGTCGGTCCACACGCGGGCGGGAACGAAGCCCGCACTGGAGGCGAGCTTCTGAAACTCGTCGACCGTGTATTTGTACGAATACTCGGTGCTGATGGCTTCGCCTTCCAAAAAATCGATGGTCGCGTCGGCGGCCTGAACGATCTGGCGCCGGGTGCTGATGAGCTGCATCTCGATGCGCCCCTCTCTGGCGTCGTAGAAGGCTCGGTGGCGGAACCGCGATAGATCGAAGTCGGCGCCGACCTCGCGGTTGATGCGGGTCAGAAGATTCATGTTGAAGGCGGCGGTGACGCCGGCCTCGTCGTTGTAGGCAGCCTCGAGGAGGCGATGATCCTTTTTGAGATCGACGCCGATGAGCAAGCTGTCCCTCTGGGCGCACAGCCCGGCAACGACCTCGAGAAATTGCCGGGCCTCGGCGGGTTGAAAATTGCCGATGGTCGAGCCGGGAAAATAAACCGTGGTGCGTACCGAGGGGTTGCGGGCCGGCAAGTCGAACGGCCGGGAGTAATCGGCGCAGACGGGAAGGATGCGCATGCCCGGATAGTCGCGGGTCAGCGCCCTGGCCGCAGGAGCCAGGTAGTCGAGCGAGATATCGACCGGAACGTATGCGTCGAGATCGGCAACGTGATCGAGCAGGATGCGTGTCTTGGTGCTGCTGCCGCTGCCCAGCTCGACGATGCGCGCCTGACGTCCCACCAGCGACGCCATCTCACTCGCGTGGCCGCGCATGATGGCGATTTCGGTGCGCGTCGGATAGTAGGCGTCGAGCTCGGTGATGCGATCGAAGAGCTCGGCGCCCCGGGCATCGTAGAAGTACTTGCAAGGCAGCGACTTGGGCTTACGCCCAAGGCCGGTCAGCACGTCGCGGCGAAAGGATGCGAGGGGTGTGGCCGGAAGGAGTGCGGCGCCTTCGATCATGTGCTCCTCGCCAGGCGAATCCCGCTGAATTGCCAGCGGGCCTCGGGTGGGAAAAAATTGCGATAGGTAGCGCGAACGTGCGTGCGGGTCGTCGCGCAGGAGCCCCCCCGGAGCACCATCTGGTTGCACATGAACTTGCCGTTGTATTCCCCGAATTCACCGGCACATGGGACACATCCTGGGTAGGGCGTGTACGGGCTTTGGGTCCATTCCCAAACATCGCCGAACAACTGGGCGGGTGGATCCTCGGGCGAGAGCGGACCACAAGCGACCGGCTCGAGGCGGTCTTCTTCGGCGAGGTTCCCCGCACAGGGCACCTTTTCGGCGGCGATCTCCCATTCGGATTCGGTCGGAAGCCGAGCGCCCGCCCACCTCGCATAGGCGTCGGCCTCGTAGTAGCTCACGTGACAGACGGGAGCCGCAGGATCGAGCGGATGCACGCCGCGCAACGTGAAGACGTTGCGCTGGCCCTGCGTGCGGCGCGGATCTTCCCAGTAGAAAGGCGCGTCCCATCGGTTGGCAACGCAGGCGGCCCACCCATCGGAGAGCCAGAGCTCGGGTCTAGCGTAGCCGCGGTCGAGCATGAACTCGAGGTAGTCGGAGTTGGTGACCAGTCGATTGCCGAGCGAGAAGGCCTCGACGAAGACGCGATGCCGCGGCTGCTCGTTGTCGAACGCGAAGGTGCTCGATGCTGCTTCGTGGCCAACGGACGTCAGGCCCTCGGGAAAGGTGACCCATCCGAGCGAAGGGGCCATGGCGCCCCCGCGGCGCGGAGCCTTGCCCGGATCGCGGTACGCGTGCCGCATGGGATTTTTGGAAAAGGCGTGCTGAATGTCGGTCAAGATTAGCTCTTGGTGCTGCTGCTCGTGGTGCAGTCCGAGCGTGACGGCGTCGGTCAACTCTTTGCGGGGCGAATCGTGTGCCAGAAGGTCGTTCATCCTGCCATCGACGTGCTCGCGGTATCGTCGCACCTCGGAGAGACGAGGACGCGTCAGCAAACCGCGCTCCGCTCGCGGATGTCGCTCGCCGACAGCTTCGTAGTACGAGTTGAAGAGAAAGGCGAACTGGGGATGATAAGGGCGGTAGCTCGGGTTGGCGCGTGCCAGGACGAACGTCTCGAAGAACCACGTCGTGTGCGCGAGGTGCCACTTGGCGGGGCTTGCGTCGGGCATCGACTGCACGACGCAGTCTTCTTCGCTCAGGGGCGCCGTGAGCGCGGTCGTGACCGAACGCACCGCGCTGTATCGCTCAGCGAGCATGGTAGCCACCTTCGTAAGCGCGCATCGGCCCCGGCGCAAGGGTGTGCAAAAATCGCCCGTTCCGTTCACTTGAAATCTTGAACGGCCCAGATCTTTCCTGCGGCGGTGGTGGCAAATCCGCAAGCCACCTGGGTGTACTTGGGGTTCGACATGTTGATGTAGTGCCCGTGCGCGCTAAAATCGCTGCCCGGTCCTTCTTTCCACATCATGTCGAGACACGTGGGCAGCATGGCCGCGTAGGTGCCCTCGTACCCGGGGCACTCGTTTTGCGCATTTTCGGTGCATCCCCCAAAAGCACCGTGCGCGGTTCCCGATACTGAGTCGCTGGCTGCTTCGGTCGAGGCGCAGATCTCTTGATCAGTCCACCGCGCATAAGGCGCCAAGCCCAGCGTCGCACGGTACCCGTTG
>JBBSDY010000104.1:0-9001 GCA_038240245.1 Polyangiales bacterium | reverse complement strand
GGCGCGCCGGGGGCGACGGTCGCTGGCATCCGACGCATCGAGGGCCACCCCATCGTCCTCGACGAGTGTGGCCGGTTCCTCGCCACGCTCACCGCGGCGCGCGCGATTCCGGCAGTCGATACCGGCGTCGCCGCCCGCGATGTGGCGGCCGCGGGCGATCCGACGACAGCGGCGATCGGGCCTCCCCAGGCCGCCGAACGCTACGGCCTCATCGAGCTCGCATCGAACATCGCCGACCACCCCGACAACTTCACGCGCTTTCTTCTGGTCGAGGCGCCCGCCCCCGCCGAGGCCACCGCCCCAGGTGGCGGTCCCCGCCGCTCGTCGGTTCTCTTCACCGCGCGTCACGATGCGGGCTCGCTCGCCAGCATCCTGACGATATTGGCCGAGGCGAAGTTGAACCTCTCGAAGCTCGAGTCGCGACCGCGCCCCGGTCGAGCCTGGGAGTATCTTTTCTACGCCGACATCGATTGCGACGCGGGTGATCCAGTCGCTGCCGCGGCGCTCGAAAAGGCGCGTGCTCTGTCCACCGAGTTTCGACTGCTCGGCAGCTACGACATCGCTGGCAAGGTCGAAGGCTCAGCTCCTCCAGCAACGCCGGCTCATTCGCCACCTCGCGCCCCGAGCAACTTCCCCGAGCTTCCGTCTTCCGCAAAGAATTGGCCGAAGGCGGCTCGCACCAGCCGAACCAGGGGAACGCGCGTGCGCATTCGCGACGTCGAGATCGGAGGCGACGATTTCGTGGTGGTCGCGGGTCCGTGCTCGGTCGAGTCGCGCGACCAGGTCATTGCGACGGCGCAAGCGGTTCGCGCGCGCGGGGCGGTCCTCTTGCGAGGCGGAGCGTTCAAACCGCGAACGAGTCCTTACGCGTTTCAGGGGCTAGGGTGGGAAGGCGTCGAGCTCTTGGCCGAGGCCGGGAGGATCAGCGGTCTTCCCACGGTGAGCGAAGTGATGAGCGTCGATCAGGTGGAGCGCATGGCCCGCTCGGTCGACGTTCTGCAGATCGGCGCGCGCAACATGCAGAACTTCGACTTATTGAAGGCGGTCGGTAAGACGAGCACGCCGGTGCTGCTCAAGCGCGGTCTGTCGGCGAGCCTCGATGAGCTGCTGGCGGCCGCGGAGTACGTGCTGATCGAGGGCAATCCCCACGTCATCCTCTGCGAGCGGGGCATCCGCACCTTCGAGACCGCGACGCGCAACACGCTCGATCTGTCGTCGGTGCCGGTGCTACGCGAACGCACGCATCTGCCGATCCTCGTCGATCCTTCGCACGGGGTCGGGGTCCGCAGGTGGATCCGGCCGCTCGCGCGTGCGGCCAAGGCGGTGGGGGCTCACGGGATTCTGGTCGAGGTGCATCCCAACCCGGCCGAAGCCAAGTCCGACGCCGAGCAGGCGCTCACTTTCGACGATTTCGAGGAAATCATGTCCGATCTCAAAAAGATACCCGATTTCCACCGGTAGCTGACGCGGCGCACGACGGACCTCGCCGTCGAGCGGATCGGCGTTTGCTTCTTGGCCGGTTTGGAAAGGTCAAGACCATGCTTTGTGCAAATGCGGCTCGCGGCTCGCATCGACGGCGACCCTTGGGAGTCGTGTTGTGAGCGCAACGGGCTCAGTGGTCGGCCTAAAGGTTGAGCGTCCCGCCGAGTCAGCCGGTCCCGAGGGGGCGGCGGGGCAAGATCGCGCCGCCCTTGCCCTGGAGCGCCTGGCCGCGGCGCACACCGCCTGTGTGCGACTTAGGGCGGGGGTCTACCCCAATTCGTTGCACGAGCTGGCGATCACCTTGCTGCAGCTTTTCGGCGCGCAGTTGGTCGTCGTGCGTGACGGCTCCGGCACTGCGGAAGGTACCGCCGTGGCGCCGCCGCACGGCGAGACGCGCGCATGGGTGGAAGCTCTCGGCCGTCTGCACCTGGAGGATCGACAGGCATCGGTCACGACGTTCAATCTCGAGGCGAGCGATCCGACGGCGCCGGTGGGCGGCGTCCGGCGCTTCGTCGTGGTTCCCCTCTGCTCCGGTCGCGGCCACGGCGCGCTCTGGCTCGGTTTGAGCGATCACGGTCCGAGCTCTGCCGACGAGCTCACGTGCCTGTCGGTTCTCGGCGAGCATCTGTCGCTCTGCCTCGAGCGAGCGGCGAGCAAGCCGAGCCGCACGCCACCGGCGAGCGCAGGCGACGAGCTCATCTCCCTCGCCGCGCACGAGCTGCGCACGCCGCTCACACCGATCACGATGTTGCTTCAGTCGCTGGAGAGAAAGGCGCGAGCGGGAACGGTCGATGTGGACACCATCCTGCGCACACGCAAGCAGGTGAGCCGTCTCACGAACATGATCAGCGATCTGCTCGATCTGTCTCGGCTGCGCGAAGGCCGACTCGTCGTTACGCCGGTGCGGGTCGATCTCGGCAAGGTGGTGCGAGAAGAGGTTCAGTCAGCTCAGGAATCCGATCCGAAACACCGCTTCGAGCTGGTCGGCGAGGCGGCGACCATGGAGGTGGTGTCCGAGGAGTCGCGGCTGCGGCACACCTTGAGCAACCTGCTCGGGCACGTTGCGCACGCAACGCCCAGCGGCGGCGCGATCCAGATCAGCTTGGAGCGTCGCGACGGGTTGGCCGCGATCACGGTCCGCGCCGATCGTCCCGTCTTCCCCGGCGATGCCTCGAAGATCGACGTCCCGAAGAACGACGTCCCGAAAAGCGCCGCGGTGGCGGCTCCGCAACACGCGCGGCCCGAGCCTGTCGCGCTGGGCGTCTTGCTCGCCGAGGGCGTCACGAAGCACCAGGGAGGCACGTTCTCGCTGCAACCGACGCACGCCCACGAAACACGGGCCGAGGCTACGTTCCCGCTGGCCACGGAACACTAGGTTCGGAACGGCCGCCGAAGGTGCCCTTTGCACGTTCGGGATGCCAGGAGGGCCCGTCGCCCGGCGTCGGTGGCGGCAGTGGAGGGAGGAGCGCCTCGTGGGTTGCTGGGAGCGGCGCGTACGAATAGGAGATGCAGCTCGCGGTACGCATGATGTCAGGCCGGCTGGGGGATCATTGCCGAGGCTCGGGCGGGCATCCCGAACCCGCAAAGGGCACCTTCGGCAGCCTCTGGGACGAGTGCGACAGTTGCGTCGCGCGTGGGGGGGAAGTAGAAGAGAGTGGTCGCAAGCGGGACTAGCTCAGTTGGTAGAGCACGAGCTTCCCAAGCTCGGGGTCGCGGGTTCGAATCCCGTGTCCCGCTCGAAGAAAGAGGCGGTTTCTGGGAGCTGCGCGGGGGATCAATCACCGGGCGGGACTGATGCGCGGGAGGAAGTTTCAGTAGGGCCCCTTCATGCAGGGTCCGGCCAACCGAGGCGTCGAGATACCGCGGGTGCACCTTCGGGTCGGAGTGACCGCAAGGATCATTGCCTGCTGGACGTTGATGCAAAAACAGTGAGACGCAATGAATATCCGTCCAATTCACACCGACATCGATCACCAAAAGGCCCTGAAAGAGATCGAGGGACTTTGGAACGCCAAAGAAGGCACCGAGGACTTCGACCGCTTGGACATCCTGGCAACACTCGTGGATGCCTACGAACGCAAGACGTGGCCAATGGCTCGACCCAACCCGATCGAGGCATTGCTTTTCCGCATGGAGCAGCTCGGTATTACACGAAAGGGGCTCGAAGCCATTTTGGGCGTAGGTAGCGGACGGGTGTCGGAAATGCTCACCGGACGACGAGCGTTGTCGCTCGCGATGATTCGAGCGTTGCATGAAAAGCTCGGCGTGCCTGCGGAAGTGCTCATCGCCAAGTTCGAGAGCAAGGCTCCTAGAGGCACGAAGGGCACCGCGTTGCGTCCCCCCTTCGCTGTCAAGCAGACGAAGCACGGTAAGAAAAAACGTGGGGCTTCAAGAGCCTCGCCCAGGGCCGAGTACCACACCACCTAGGCCCCACCCCAAGACGAAGGCCGACACCATCTTCCTTCTGCTGCGGCTGGGGTTGCCGCCCGACGGGTGTCGAGCATTTGCGGCTGGCCGCGGGCTCGGCCGGACCAGGTCCATTCGCTCCGTCGGCGCGGCCTGGCGTGCTAGGCTCGGTGTCACGATGCTGAGTCGCCTCGACATCGCAGAGTCAGCGCTCAAAGCAGTGGGCGGTCTCTCGATGCTCGCGATGCTGGCCGTCCTCGCGTGGCCGCGGCGCTCGCCACCGCGAGAGCTCCAGGTCCAGGCGTCCATCGAGGCCCACGCACCATCCGACCTCGTGGGCCGCGGTGAAGTGCGAGATGGTTGTCTTCGCTGCGATCGGGGCGTCGATTGCCCCTGCGCGAAGACGAGCGCTCGCAACGTGACGTATGCGTGCCAGTCGGGGGCTCCCGGTCCCCACGAGGGCGTCTGCCTTTCGCGCAACTACGTCCGTGTCGACGGAAAGACGTACGCTTGCTGGAGCTGCAATGCTCTGGGCGATCAAGCCGCCGAGTCGCAAGAATAGCCGTGAAGCTACGCCGGACGACGGTTGCATAGGCAGGGCAGCGCTATTTCGTCCAGGTCAGCTCGCCGGTCTTCACCTTGACCGGGAAATAACCGCCATCGGCTGCGCACGCGAGCTTGGTGCCGCCTTGGGTGAGCGACCCTCCGGCGATGTTCACGCGGAGCGTCGTGTCGTCGGGTGTGCCGGGAGCCACGGTCCACGTCCATTTCATCGAGCCGTCGGGCATCGTCATGGGCGCGGCGGCAAGCAGGGCTTGCTCTGCGCGCACGTAAGCGGCTGCGTTGCTGAACGTGGTGACCCACGCGCCGGACGCCACCGCGGCGTCGAGCTCGGCTTCGTAGTCGGCCTGGGGGATTCCGGCGAAGTAGTTCTCGGGCAAAATGCTATGCGTGGTGACGACGTACCAGGAGTCAGCGGTGACGGCCGCGGTGATGTTCGCCAGGATGGCCGCCTTGGCGTGTGTGCCTCCACCCTCGGGGCCTGTGTAGTCGGCAGAGATGTTCGTCCAGTCCTTCTTGTCGATTGACTTGACGAGAACACTGCCACCCGAGCCGCCGCGTCCCGCGAGGTAGTGGGCCGCGGTATACGACTTGTACGGCTCGCCGACGGCCGAAAGGGGATAGGCAAACGACGTCGAAGCCTTCATGAACTCGGAGATCAGCTGCGCATCGCAGTCGACAATCTCGTTGGAGTTGGTGCCGTTGGCCGCGGCATGCGTCATCGTGTGATTGGCGACCTCGTGACCCATTGCGATGACGTTCTTCCAGTCGGCCATCCGTGACTTGGTATTTCCCGCACCGCAGATGACGAAAAAGGTTGCGAAGATCTTTCGCTTATTCAGCGCAGGAACCACGACGTTGAGTGCCGAGTCGTACGAGTCGTCGATGGTGAACGACACCGCCCCCTTGTGGCCATTCCAGTTGATGACCTTGAGCGCGGGCGCGGCGGCCATCGCGCCATCTGCGGGGCACATGCCCATCACGCTCCCACCGCCACCACTGCCGCCGGTACCCATCGCGCCTGCGCCGCCGTTGGATCCGGCCATGCCGCTCGAGCCTGCGGCTCCGGTCGCTCCCGCGTGGCCTGCGCCGCCGCCCGAGCCGGATGTACCGCTCGTGGTGGACATTCCGCCTCCGGCCGCGGAGACGCCGCTTCCCGCCGACCCTGTGGAATCCGTTCCGCCCGATCCAGTTTCGACGGGAGCCGTCGAATCGGACGGCGCCGAATCACTGCTGCACCCGAGGGCAGACACGGCAACGGCGGCCGAGAAGAAAACGACGGTCGAACGAATTTGCGCGGACGAAGAAAGAATGCGAGTGGGCATGACCAGCCTCCTTGGGCATGGTCAGTATGCTCCAGCCGCGCTCCTTACAGCGTGCACTTTTCCATGTTCCGCGTGGCACTAATGTATGGACAGCGCTCACCCCGCTTCGGGCAGTGCGGCCATGGCCGGCGCCATGGCCGCGGGTGCCTCGACATCGTGGTGCGCACGCCGAAAGGTACGCTGGCCCTGCACGATGCGCTCGTGAACGTCCTCGACACGAAGGCCAAACGCCACGGCAATTGAGCACGACGTCTCGCGATCGATCTCGAAAAGAACGAAGATGGCGCGCGCCTCGGGCTCGAGCATCTGCAAAAATTCGGCGATCGACTCCGGCGGCGAGCCCGCGGCACGTGTGGCGCCCATGCTCCCCGCCGATGACGTCGTAGGGGCGTCGAGCCTATCGAGCGCGATGGCTGCCAGCCACGCTGCCGAAGTTGCTCCCGCCGGGGGAATGCCACCGCGCCGGTGGGCTTCGACGAAGACCCGCACCATGCCCGCATCGATCTCGCTGGCCGCCACGCCCATCCGCAGCAGGAACCTACCCACGATGCCGCCGTCCTTGCGCAGCATCGTCTCGATGATCGCCCGATGGCCAGCCGTCCACGCCCACGGCGGATCGACGTCCGCTCGTTCCGACACGCCCAGTCGAAGATTTCTTGCTCTCATCACCGACATGCCCGTCCTCTGCCATCCTGTTCAGCAAGCCACATGCCAGCGGCGCTTCTTTTGAAATACGCTGCAAACGCGGCATTTCACGCTCCACGGCGGCGGCCGGACTGGATCGGCTCGATCGCCCGGGATCTGCTGGATCCACCCCGAGGGACCAGAATATGCTGGCGGCGAGGACCCCACCGATGAGCGGTTTCGACAGGAGATCGCTGATCATCGACGGCAAGCGCGAGCTGATTCTCTCGGGCGCGATGCACTACCCACGCAGCACGCCCGCCATGTGGCCGGAGATCTTGCGCGAGAGCAAACGCGCCGGCCTCAACTGCATCGACACCTATGCGTTCTGGGAGGCGCACGAGCCCCAGCAAGGGCGTTACAATTTTTCGGGGCGCTACGATCTGGGGCGATTTCTGGACGCCTGCCAAAACGAAGGCCTCTACGTCATTCTGCGCATCGGTCCTTACGTTTGCGCGGAGTGGAACTTCGGCGGGCTGCCCTGGTGGCTCATCACCAAGAAAGGGCTCGTCACGAGAACGTACAACAGGCCTTTCATGAAGGCGGTGAGCCAGTGGCTGCGCGAGCTCGCGCGACGGTTCGCCGATCGCCAGCGGCCGCGCGGCGGACCCATCATCCTGGTGCAGGTCGAAAACGAGTACGATCTCGTGAAGCGACGTTTCGGCAAGGACGGTCCCCGGTACCTCGAGTGGTGCGCGCGAGAAGCGCGACGTGCCGGTTGGGAGGTGCCACAGATCATGTGCCTGGGCGCGTCGAAGAATGCCATCGCAACATTGAACGGCTTCGACGTCGGAAAGAAGGTAGCCAAGCTCCGCAAGGATCGTCCAGGGCAGCCCGCGCTGTGGACCGAGCACTGGCCCGGTTGGTACGACACCTGGGGCACTCCGCACCATCGGCGCGACGCGGCCGAGATCGCCTTCGAGGCCATGCGCTTCATGGCCGAGGGGGGCACCGGCATCAACTTTTACATGTGGTACGGCGGGACGAGCTTCGGCCGCGATCCGATGTACCTGCAGACCACGAGCTACGACTTCGATGCGCCCATCGACGAGTACGGCAGCCTGACCGACAAGGGTCGGCACCTGGCCGAGCTTTGCTCGTTCTTGCGCAGCCGCGCAGCGTTTTTTCTGGAGGGCCAGAGAGCCAAGCGCCGCGCGATCTGCAGCGATGATCAGGGCGAGCTCGTGTGCGTCGACTTTGCCCACGGCGGCTCGAGGCTCGAGCTTTGGGTCAATGCGACGGGATCGGACCAGAAAATCCATCCTGACGGCGTGCAGCTCGGGTTGCCCAGCAGGGGCGCCGTCGCCATCGAGCATGACGCCGTCGGCTCGCGCTGTGTGTACCGAAGCTGGAGCGTTCACCGGACGCGGCCAGGCGGGTGGGTCTCTGTCGCCGAGCCGCTGTCGTGGAGCTCGGCCGTCGAGCCGCTGCCGGACGCCGATCCTGCGATGCTACGATCGTTCGAGCCCGTGCGGCTACCGCACAACATGCTGCACGTGACGCGCAACGAAACCGACTACGGCTGGTACCGCGCCGCGATCGAGGCCCCTCGCGCGCGCAAGGCACGACTGCGGTTGCGCGTTGGCGATCGCGCCTCGGTCTGGGTGAACGGCGAGTTCCAGGGCACCGCACCGGCAAGGCTGCAAGAGTGGCGCGTCACTCCCACGAGCTTCGACGGCGCGGTCGATGTTCGACTTGCGCCAGGCCCCAACGTCGTTCATGTCCTGGTGAGCTCGCTGGGGATGATCAAGGGTGACTGGATGATTGGTCGCCCACAGTCGACCGAGTGGAAGGGGATCCACGGGGCGTGGCTCGACGACGTGCCGCTGCGAGCCACCTGGAGCTTTTTGCGGGGCCCGTCGGCCGAGGGCGTGATCGGGCCCACCGGCGCCAGCGTCGACTGGCAGCGACTGGCGCGCAAGACGCCACGGCTTGCGTGGTACCGCGCGCATTTTCACCTGTCTGCCGCGGCGCTCGCCACTCACTCACCGTTCGCGTTCACGCCGGGAAAGCTGATGAAGGGCATGCTCTGGGTGAACGGGCTCTGCATCGGCCGCTACTGGCAGCTCCCCGCGCAGCGAATCATCGTCGCCGGCGACCGATGGCTCACTCCTTACATCACACTCGATCCGGCCGGCTCACCCACCCAGTCGCGCTACCACGTGCCGCGCGAGTGGCTGAAGCAGGGCACCAACACGATCATCGCCTTCGAAGAGGAAGGCGGATCGCCAGCTTCGTCGCACCTGCTTCGTCGGCCCGTCACTTGACGAGCTTCATGATGCTGGTCGCCGTCGTGAAGTAGATCGCGCTCCCCGCGTCGATGATGGCGTCGCCTCCGCGCGGGACGACGAACTTCTTGAGGGAGGCGGGCGGCGTTCCGTCGACGGACAGGTCGGCACTCGTCACGCGCACCAAGCATCCCGCGTTCATTTGTGGAGGGGTGTAGTCGTTGGCGATGATCGCGAAGAGCTCGGTGTCATCCACCACCAGGGCGCGCGGCTCGAAGTTCATGTGCAGTAGCGTCACCTTGCCGGGCCCGAGCG
>JBBSDY010000103.1:0-9012 GCA_038240245.1 Polyangiales bacterium | reverse complement strand
GCCGCTGCTGAGCGGCATTCTCTTTCACCGGGTGGCGCCGCGGGCGCCGTTCGTCGGCGGAGCGATCGCAGCGTTGATGTGCTGTGCGCTGGCGGGTGCGCTAAAAACTTCACGACGGGCGGCCTGATCTTCGACGCCGCCCCGACTTCCATCCATCCGTCAGGAGTGATGCATGACCTGGAATCCCTCACAGTACGAACGATTTCACGACGAACGAAGCCAGCCCTTCTTCGATCTGCTCGCGCTCGTCCGGCCCAAGCCGTCGATGAACCTGGTCGATCTTGGTTGTGGGACGGGCGAGCTCACCCAGAAGCTCCACCGCGCGCTCTCGGCCGCGGCCACGCTGGGCATCGATTCGTCCTCATCGATGCTCGAGCGAGCTGCCCCGATGGCTGGCGCTGGGCTCACCTTTCAGCACGCGGAGATCGAATCGTTCGAAACCCGCGCACGATTCGACCTCGTGTTTTCCAACGCCGCCCTGCAATGGGTGCCGGACAATCCGGGCGTGCTCGGGCGGGTCACCTGCGCGCTCGCACCGGGCGGACAGCTCGCCGTGCAGGTCCCCGCCAACGATGACCACCCATCGCACGCCATCGCCGGCGAGATCGCGGCCGAAGAGCCGTTTCGCTCCGCGCTCGACGGCTACCGGCGGCAAAGCTACATCCTCGAGCCCGAGGGCTACGCCGCGCTGCTCGACAAGCTCGGATTCGCTCACCAGCACGTGCGGCTGCAGGTGTACCCGCATCGTCTTTCGTCGCGCGACGAAGTGGTCGAGTGGGTGAAGGGGACGCACCTTCTCGCTTACCAGAAGCGCCTCTCCGAGGACCTCTTTTTCCGGTTCGTAGAACGCTTTCGGGAGCGACTCTTTCAAGAGCTGCCCGATTCGCACCCCTTCTTCTACCCATTCAAGCGCATTCTGCTGTGGGGGCAGCAGGACCGCTAGCGTTCGGAGTATCCTGCCGCCATGCGAAAAAAGGATTTCGCCGTCCTCGTGGTGGCTTGTGCGGCTCTCTCTCCCCTCGGATTTTCCGCCTGCGGACCGGCGGCCGTGCCTCCCGCGACATCGCCCGTCGCCAGCTCATCGGCATCGACATCGCCCGCGGCCATCGTTCAAGCCGATCCGGCCGAGGGCCCGGTCGCGACGCTTCGCTCGGGAGAGCTCGCGCCCATCGAGGAGAAAGCTCCCACCGAGGCGCGCGTGGTGGGCCGCTATGCCGACGCTCGTTTCGAGCTGCTCGCGCTCGAGCTCGTGCTTCCCATCAAGGCCGCCTTCGACTCTTCGGAACGCCAGGGAAGCGTGGTCCGTCTCGAGCCCGCCGTCGGACCGTATGCATTTGCCGCGATGCCCGACGACGTCTCCGCGGTGGAGCGCCGCGGCCTGGCCACGTCCGTGGTGTGGATGCGACGGCCCCGCGAGCAAGACAAGAGCGGCATCACGGGGGTCTTGTACACCCCGCAGCTCGGCGACGAGCCCGGACACACGGTGCCTTTTTTTGCGGACGTGGATCCCAAGCAGAAGAGCGATCCGCAAGTCCTCGCACGGTGGGCGGCCGCCTTCGCTGGACACTTGCGCGGCCTTTCGTCGGGACCGTGGCACCAGTTCGCCGCGACCCGCGTCGAAGAGGTGTTCGGCGACAAGAAGAAACAAGCCAAGGCCGTCGTGCCCCGTCCGCACCGGCCCAACGGCGAAGAGCTGGGAATGCTGATGGAGACGACGACCGGGATGCTCTCGGTGCAAGAAGCGTTGCAACACGATCGTCCCTTGCTGCTCGCCGCGGCCAGAGAAAAAGCCACCACGCCCATCGCCAAGCTCGCCGGGCCCAAGCTCGCGCTGCACCCGTGGAACGAAATGCTGCGCGGCCTTTCAGCCACTCTGCCTGCCGAGCCACTCGCCGCCGCCGTGCCGGCAGAATTTTGGTATTTGCGCGCCGCCGATCTACCGGCGGTCTTTCGTATGGTCGACCAGCTGGATGCGTGGGGCACTCCGGCCGCCAACCTGATGGATGGAAATCTCGAGGAGCGCGATCTGGCGCGGCGCTACGAGACGCAGCTCGGCCTCGCGCGAACCGAGCTCGCGCGCGTTCTCGGAAAGGAAGTCATCGAGAGTGTCGCCTTTGCCGGCAGTGATCCTTACTTGAAGGAAGGATCCGACGTCACCGCCATCTTCTCGGTGAAGCAGTCGCTGATTTTCAATGCCGCGCTGGCGGCCAACCTCGCCGCCCACGCCAAGGCGCACGGCGGGGCGAATTCGAGCACGATCTCTCATGAAGGCGCCAGCATTGCATCGGCGATGTCGGCCGACGGCGCCGTTCACCAGTATCGAACGACTCTGGGCACCCTCGCCGTCGTCTCCAACAGCCTCGCGGCGACCAAAAGGGTTATCGACGCCTTTCAGCGCAAGCGATCGCGTCTCGCCGACGAGATGGATTTTCGCTACATGCTCGCGCGCGATGCGGCCACGCCCGCCGAGGTACTCGGGTTTTTCGGCGACAAGTTCGTCGCCGAGGCAGTGGGACCGCGACAGAAGGTGCTCGAGGCGCGCCGGCAGATCGCCACCGCCGAGCTGATGACGCCTGGCTTCGCGGCTCTGCTCTACGGCTGGATCTATGGCAAGAGCCCCGCTTCGGTCGACGAGCTCGTGGCCTCCAGGCTTCTGCGCAAAGAGGAGCTCAAGCACGCGACTGGGACTCCGATTGCCTGGCGCCCGGGCGACGCGCCGCGCTCGCCGTGGGGAACGCCCTCGGCGCTGACGCCGCTGCTCGATCTTGCCACGCCTGACACCGTGACCGAGCCAGAGAAGGTCGCCTACGAGCGATTCAGTCGCACGTACGAGTCGTACTGGTCAGGTTACATCGATCCCGCCATGTTGCGCCTCTCCGCCTCGGGGCCAGCCGACGGTGGCGGAATCATTTTGGCCGATCTGCGCATCTTGCCGCTCATCGATGGCACCGACTACCGCGAGATCCGTGAGCTCGCCGGCCAGGCGCGCGTGAAAGCTCCTGCCGTGGCCGATGGGCTGCGCGCCGTGGTGGGCATCGGTCCTACGGCCGGCGTGCGCCGCGAGCTGGCCGAGCTGGCGGGCGGTCGCTCGGGTCGGTTCGGCTTGCACTTCGATTTCTTGGGCGACTGGGCTATGGTCGGCACGGTCGATCGCGCGCGCATCGCCGACGTGACGCGCCGGCTCGACCACGATCTGCCGGAGCTACCGTCGTCGTCCGAAGAGCGCCAGGACATGGACGAGATTGCCGAGGCGGCGCGGATGCCCGCCTATGCGGCGGTCGAGATCCGGAGCATGACCGCGGCCGGCATCGCGCTGGCCGAGGTGCGCAAGCTGGGCGAGAGTGTGTTCCACGATCAGCTCATCTGGACCGAGGCGGGAAACGAAGGCGGCCGGGCCATCGTTCGCATCGGCGTCAAGGCCGAGACCCAGGCCGCCAGCGCCGGCAAGGACGTCTCGGCCTATTATGCGCTGACCGACAAGGCGCTCTACGTTGCCCTCGACGAGGGCGTTCTGCGTCTGCTGCTTCGCGATCTGGCCGAGGGCCACGGACCCGTCGCGTCGCGCAAATCGAACGACGGCGACAGCTCGCAGCTGGTCGTCGAGCTGGCCGGTGATCGACGAGGCGGTCTCTTTACCGCGCTCTCCTGGATCATGTCGCAAGCGATCCTTCGCGAGAGCGGACCGGCGCGCGCCCACGCCGAGGCTCTGCTGCGCGGAGGATTCGACCGAGCGCCCGACGAGACGGGACTTCGCGCCCTGGCGCTCGCCTACTTCGGCACGGTGCCGATGCCGCCCTATGGCGGTGCGTATTCGCTCGGAGCTGACGGTGTGAGCGATCCCGTCCGCGGCACGGCGAGCTCGCCGCGCTGGCCTGCCCTCCCCGTCCCGGGATCGATGGTCGACAAGCTGCTTGGCTCCGTCGGCCGATTTCGCAGCGAGATCGCCTTCGATCCCGAAGGCCCCACCACCACGGACGGGCACGGCATGCAAAGCTTGCACGTGCGCGCCACGATTGGGCTGCGCAAATGATTCATCATCAGGGTCGAGACGAGAAGAGTCGGTACTCCGCGAGGAGCGCCGGGGCGTTCAAGTCGCCGCAGTGGTGCTTGAAGTCGATCGCGGCGTGGGTGGGGATGTTCTTGTCGTCCCAGCTGATCGCGAAGATATCGAACGTCGCCGACTGAGCCCCGTCGCACTGGCCTTCGTCCCAGGCAAAGGTGAGCGAGGCGCCGTCGTTCGATCCGCTCGAATACGATCCCACCTTGAGCTCTTGCCCCAGGGGAGCAATGACCCTGAGCTTCCAGATGTGACCCTGGAAACTGGCGATCGAATCGAACTGCCGGTGGGCAGCGTCGATGGCGAACTGAAACATCACGCCGTTTCGCACGTCCATGTTGCGGTAGACGGCGGTATCGGCTGGATGACCCTTTTCGGTTGCGTAGCAAAGCATGGCGTCGAAGGGCGGCATTTCGGGGCACGCCTTGTGGAGCGCCCCCACGAGCGGATCGGGGCGGCCGGCGTCGACGATACCGGCCTCGATCGGTCCGACGACGTGGCCATCCAGGGGCGCCGCATCCAGGTTTGCGGCATCGAGGCTGGCGGCATCGTCGCCGGCCGCGTCGACGCTGCCGTCGGGCCGGGGGTGAATCACGACCGTGGCATCTTGCAAGAAGGTCTCGTCCTTGAGCGACGGGGGGCGTTCTTTTCCGCCGCATGCGGTCACGAGCAACACCGCCGCCGCCGCCCAATAACAGAGACCCTCGTTCGCGCGGCTGCTGGAGACCGTCATGGGTGATTGACCAGCTTACCTCTAGTTTCGTCCGGAAAGATGGATCTTTCGAGAACTCAGGGCGCCTTCAAGTACGCGTCGAAAAACTGCAGCACGTGTCCGATCTGGAGCACCTGATTTTCGCGCCGCTGCGAGCCGTGACCTTCGTTGGGGAAAATGATCAATCGGTTGGGGATTTTCTTGGCCTCGAGTGCATCGTGGAGCTGGAGGGCTTCCCCGACCGGTACCCGGGGATCGCTCGCCCCCTGGACGAGCAGGATGGGCGCCTTCACACGGTCGACATAGGTGATCGGCGATAGCTTCGTCAGCGCGTCACGATCCCTGTCCAGATCGCCGTACTCGTTGGCGCGCAGGATGCGACGGTAGGGTGCGGTGTTCTGCAAGAAGCTGACGAGGTTGCTGATGCCGACGATCGAGGCTCCCGCGTCGTAGGCGCCGGCGAACATGGTCATGCCGATAAGCGTCGAATAGCCGCCGTAGCTTCCGCCGTAGATGCCGATCCTGGGCGCCTTGCCGTTTTTTGCCCAGCTAGCGCGCACGAATTTCGATGCGTCCTCGATGTCGGTGATCACGTCGAGCCGGCGTGGGCCATCGTCGGCGTGAAACCACTTTTTGCCGTAACCCTCGCTCCCGCGGACGTTGGGCTCGGCGTACACATACCCGGCATCGACGAAGAGTTGCGCCCGCGTGCTGAAGCCCGGCACGCTCTGCCCCTCGGGGCCGCCGTGGAAGCTGACGACCACCGGGCACGGCTCGGCCGCCGATGCGCACCCGGGCGGGCGGCGAACGAGCATCGGAATTTGCGTGCCGTCACGCGCGGGGTACGGCTCGAGCGTTGCGCGTGCGAACCGTGCCGTATCGACCTCGGGTGCGCTGGGGAGCTGCCACTGCGTCGCCTTGCCGGTGGCCCAGTCGACGACGTAGCTGACGTTGGGCGCCTTTCCCGTATCCAAGCCGATCACCGCATACTTCCCGTTTCGCGTCGTCGAGAGGACGAGCTCGTGATCGGCCGGAGCAAGCGTGGGGAGCTTGATCTCCTTGTACGTGCGCGCATCGAGGGCATGCAGGCGCGTGAATCCATTTTCGTTGACGTGATAAAAGAGGTGACTGCGCGGGTAATCGACGACGAAGCTCTCGTTCAAGTCGAACTTGATGTCCGGGCTGACGGGCGAGAACGTCGCCTTGGCTCGCGACCACCGATAGAGGCGTCGGTAGTTGCCGAGCTTCGGCGTCATGACGAGAATCTCGCCCGCGTCGGCGGCGTAGCGAGCGGTGTACTCTTCCTTCTCGCCCTGACCGAAGAGCGCCGTCAGCACGCCCCCCGGGTCGAGCTCGAAGTACTCTTGCTGTGCGCTGCCGTTTTCTTTCACGACGAGGAGCTTGCCATCGGGGCGATGATCGTCGATCGACCAGATGCCGTCCTTGTCGAAGAGCAGCTCCTTCTTTTGCGTGGCGACATCCCAGCGATAAAGAGCGTACGAGTCGGACTTCCGATCGTTGGCGCGGTACAGGATGCTCCTGGAGTCGTCGGAGATCAGCTGAAGCGACGTCTGCACCTTGGGCGCGTGCTGAATGAGCACGAGGGGCCCGCCATCGGTGGGTTGCAAGTACAGGCCCGGGTTTTCTTCGCCCTTGCGATCGCGCGACACGACGAGAAATTTCCCGTCCGGCGAAACGGCGCCGAGCGTGGTGGGATCTTCACCGCCCGTCATTTGAACGGGGAAGTGTTGCGGCCCGTCGATGCGCCATACCTGCGCGATTCCGGTCACCGACCACGTGAAAAACAGATGTTTGCCGTCGGGCGACACCATGCCGCCGCCGGGCGCGCGGATGTCGAGCATCGATTGGATCTTACGCGTGAGCTCGCTGGGGAGAGCGGGCGCGGCGAACTTGGCGATCACCTCGGCGGACACGCTGTCGGCGCCGTGTCCCGAGTAGCCGCTCGAGGCGGGCGCCGAGGAGCTCGCAGCAGACACGGAGGTAGCCGAGGAGGGACCTACCGACGAGCCCGGAGCGACGCCTTCGGACGGGTGAGCGGGAGGCGGACCCTTGTCACCGGCGCAGGCGACGAGCATCACCGCGAGAGCCACCGAGCAGGCCCGCCAGCGGGATACGAGGTTCGACAGGAAGGGCCGCCGCATGCGGCGGCTAGCTTTTCTTCACCAAATCGACGATCCCCTGCACGCTTGCGGCGCTCTTGGCGAGCATCGCTTTCTCGTCGTTGGTCAACGCGATCTCGATGATGCGCTCGATGCCCTTGCCTCCGATGACCACCGGAACTCCCATGTAGAGGTCCTTGTAGCCGTACTCGCCGGTCAGGTAGGCGGCGCAGGGCAAGAGCCGCTTCTGATCGAGCAAGTAGGCCTCGGCCATGGCAATCGCGCTGGACGCCGGCGCGTAGTACGCGCTCGTTCCCATGAGACCGACCAGCTCGCCGCCGCCCTTGCGCGTGCGCTCGACGATTGCCTGGATGGTATCCATCGGCAAAAGCTGGGTGACCGGCACGCCGTTGATGGTCGTGGCCGAGAGTACGGGAACCATGTCGTCGCCGTGCCCGCCGAGGACCGTGGCCCGCACGTCCTTCACCGACACTCCGGCGGCGCGAGCCAAAAAGAGCTGGAAGCGTCCCGAGTCGAGCACGCCCGCCATGCCCACGACTTTCTCTTTGGCAAAGCCGGCGCGACGCTTGAGCTCGTAGACCATCGCGTCGAGCGGGTTGGAGATGACGATCACGAACGCGTCGGGGCAGTGTTGTTTGGCGTTGTCGGCGACGTCGCGGATGATGGGGAGGTTGGTGGCGATGAGATCGTCGCGGCTCTGACCGGGTTTGCGGGGGATGCCCGCGGTCACGATGATGACGTCGGAGCCGGCGCAGTCGCTCCACTTCGACGTGCCGGTGATGCTGGCGTCGAACCCGCGAATGGCCGAGTTTTGCTCGAGGTCGAGCGCCTTGCCCTTGGCGAAATTCTCCTTGGGCGCGATGTCGTAGAGCACGATGTCGCCGAGCTGCTTCGAAGAAGCCAGGCTCGCAAGCTCTCCGCCGATGTTCCCCGCCCCGATGAGCGCAATCTTCTTACGGGTGGACATACGAAACTCTCTTTCTTTTGCCGAGCATGGTGCACAAGCTCGAAAACTGACCGGTGTCTCGGGGGTTTAACCCATGTGCTCGATGATGGCCGTGCCAAACTCGCTGCACTTGACCTCTTTGGCGCCTTCCATGAGGCGCGCAAAGTCGTAGGTGACCGTCTTGGCGGCGATGGCGCTGTCCATGCCCTTGATGACCAGCGCCGCCGCCTCGCGCCAGCCGAGGTGCCGGAGCATCATTTCGCCGGAGAGAATGACCGATCCGGGATTGACCTTGTCGAGGTTGGCATACTTGGGGGCGGTCCCGTGGGTGGCTTCGAAGATGGCGTGCCCGGTCATGTAGTTGATGTTGCCGCCGGGCGCGATGCCGATGCCGCCCACCTGCGCGGCGAGCGCGTCGGAGAGGTAATCGCCGTTCAAGTTCATCGTGGCGATGACGTCGAACTCGGCGGGCCGGGTGAGCACCTGCTGCAGGGTGATGTCGGCGATGCTGTCCTTGATACGCAGCATGCGCTTCCACTTGCCCTCGCCGTGCGTCTCCCACAGGCCGAGCGCGGTCTCGACTTCTTTCTGGAACTCGACCTGCATGTCGGGCGGCGCCATGTCGAAGCCCGGCTCGATCTCGCGGGCGTTGGCCTCCACGGTGAGCGACGGATTTTTTTCTTTGTTGCCGAGGATCCAGCTCTCCCGCTCGGTCACGATCTTGTCGCGAAACTCGCGGGTGGCAAGGGCGTAGCCCCAGTCGCGGAAGGCGCCCTCGGTGTACTTCATGATGTTGCCCTTATGGACGATGTTCACACTCTTGCTCTTCTCGGACAGGGCATAGACGATGGCGGCGCGCATCAGGCGCTCGGTGCCTTCGCGCGAGATGGGCTTGATGCCGATGCCGCTCGTCTTGGGAAAGCGGATCTTTTTCACCTTCATCTCGTTCTCGAGAAAGGCGATGACCTTCTTGGCCTCGTCGCTCTCGGCGATCCATTCGATGCCGGCGTAGATGTCCTCGGTGTTCTCGCGAAAGATCACCATGTTGACCTTGGAAGGATCGCGAACGGGCGACGGAACGCCCCGAAACCAGCGCACCGGTCTTAGACAGACGTAGAGATCGAGCATCTGGCGCAGGGCGACGTTGAGCGATCGG
>JBBSDY010000102.1:0-9037 GCA_038240245.1 Polyangiales bacterium | reverse complement strand
GAAGCTTGGGCTGCAGCTCGAGCGGGAGCTCGCCGAGCTCGTCCAAGAAAATCGTTCCACCCTCGGCGCGCTCGAATGCGCCCGCTCGTTCGCCGAGCGCATCGGTGAAGGCGCCGCGCTCGTGACCAAAGAGCTCGCTCTCGATGAGACCGCTGGGCAAGCCGGCGCAGTCCACGACCTCGAAGGGCCCCTGGGCACGCGGGCTCGCGTCGTGGAGGGCCCGGGCCGCGAGCTCTTTTCCGGTGCCGCTCTCGCCTGTGATGAGCACCGGCGCCGTGGTCGGGGCGGCCCGCGCCAGCATGGCGAACACCAGGCGCATCACCGGCGAATGCCCGATCAGACGACCAAATCGGGCCTCGGTGCCCAGCTCGACCTTGGTTCCCTCGTGCTCGAAGCGCAGTCGAATGCGCGAGCGGCCGACCTCGAGCACGGAGCTCTGGGTAAGAACGATCTCGTGAACCAGCGCGCCCTCGAATAGCGTGTGGTTGGTGCTGCCGAGATCGCGCACGACCACCCCCGTGTTGGTGGCCTCGAAGTCCAGGTGGTAGTTGCTCACCGTCGGATCGACCAGGCGCAGCCCCGAGCCGTCGGCCGTGCCCACCGACAGGCGCCCGTCGACCGAATGGGCCGTCTTGCCCATCTCCTGACCGGCGACGACCTCGACGACGAATCGCGGCACGCGAAGGGCGAGGGATGGACCGCTTCCCTCCAAAAGCAGGGTGCTGGGCTCGGCCGACATGCTCTTCGTCATGGTAGCGCCCTGCGCTCGAAATGGCTGCCGTGCGTGTCGCGCCAGAAGAGCCACATCGCTCCCTGTCGATCGATCGCGAGCTCCACGTCCTTGATGTAGGCCGCCTCGGCAAGAATGCAGCGGGGGGAAAATTCTCCCGATGACGACAGATCGCCCACTTCGAGGACGCGCGAGGCATCGACCTCGGGAGCCGACGGACGCACGCGCGCGACTCGAATGGGCGAGAAGCCGTGCGACGCGGCAAGGGCCGCGGGATCGAGCCCATTGGGATAGAGCGACCAGAAGACCGGCTCGTCTTCGGTCGGCGGATGCGACAGGCGTATCGCGGCCATGCCGAATGCTTCGGCAGAGTTGGCCACGGCCACGAGCACGAACGTCTCGCCATCCTTGTCAAAAGCGAGCGTGCCCGTGGTGTGGCGCTCGGCCGGTCCGCCCACGAAGACGACGGCGTCTCGGCCCAGCTCGAGCTTGCCATTTTCCACGCGCAGGGTGCGTGTGTGGGTGGGCGTCATGGCCACGCGCGCATCGAAGGTCACCGCAACGATCGAATAGCCGCGCTCCGTCATCTGGATCGACGTGGCGCCGCTGCCCTCTTCGGACAGGCGGACGGGCGGGCCGTCGTTCAGCGCCACCATGGCCTCGCGCACCGGTCCTTCACTCGTCGTGCCCTCGCGCAGGTAGGCAAAGACGATGTTCTCGTTGCCGACGGACGCGGCGGCGATCGATGTTCCGGGGCGACTCTGCGCCACGATCGTGTCGCCCTCGCCGCTGCCGTGCGTGCGATGGATGGCGCCGCTCGCGTCGGGGCAATACACCACGTCGCGCGCGATGGCGCAGGCGGGCAACGTCGTCTTGGGCGGCATGGGCACGTCGCGCGGAGCTCCGGCATCGATGGGCGGCGCGTCGCTGAACTGCGGATGCCCGCCGTCGTTGAAGACGAGCTCGGCGATCTCGGCCCCGCCCAGGTGTAAAAAGCGAATGACCGCGGGACCGCCGAAGGTCTGCATCAAGGCCGGACGCACCAGCTTGCACGCGCCCGCGCCCGCGTCCGCCGCGAGAATCGTGGTCGACACGGAGCTTGACATGGCTCGCGCGTCGGCCTGCACGTCCCGCCGGTCGGACGCGTCGGTGGGCGCCGCGTCGGTGACCACCGTGTTGGCGACATCGATGGCGGATGCGTCGGCAAGAGCCGGCCCACGCGGGGCCTTGCACCCAGCAAGCAGCACGAACCAGAGGGCGATGGGTCTCGGATCGAACAGGCGCTCCCTTTGTAGCAGCACCTGGGTGCTAAGATGCGCTTTCCGCGGCGAGGCTGAGGCCGCGATCGGATCGACCCATGCCCCTCTCGGCCAAGTACCATCCCGCGCCGCGCATCGCGAAGCTGGGTGACGGTTTTTACGACGAAGTTTCGCCGGCTCGATTTCCGAAGCTCGACCTGCGCTTTCGCAACCAGCCATGGGCCGAGCGCATCGGGCTGGGCGAGCTCGACCCCGGCGAATGGGAAGCCCACCTGGCGCGTTTCGAGCCACTCCCGCAGAACCTCGAGAAGCCCCTGGCGCTGCGCTACCACGGCCACCAGTTCGACGTGTACAACCCCACCTTGGGAGACGGGCGGGGTTTTCTCTTCGCGCAGCTCGAGGACGACGCGGGGCGGCTCCTCGATCTGGGCACCAAGGGAAGCGGCAAAACGCCGTGGTCGCGCGGTGCCGACGGCCGACTGACGCTCAAGGGCGGCGTTCGGGAAGTGCTGGCCACCGAGATGCTCGAGGCGCTCGGGGTCAACACCTCCAAAACGCTTAGCCTCTTCGAGACCGGAGAGATGCTCGAGCGAGGCGACGAGCCTTCGCCCACGCGATCTTCGGTGCTCGTTCGCCTCGGCCACTCGCACATTCGGTTCGGCACCTTCCAGAGGCTGGCCTACATTGGTGAATCGGCGCGTCTCGAGCGGATGCTGTCGTATGCCATCGCCAACTACTACCCACACCTCGAGGGTAGCCCCGATCGTGTCACGGGTTTCTTGCGCGAGGTGACGCGCGCCAGTGCGACGCTCGCCGCTGGATGGATGGTCGCCGGGTTCGTGCACGGCGTCCTCAACTCCGACAACATGGTCATTACCGGCGAGAGCTTCGACTACGGCCCTTACCGGTTTCTTCCGACTTACGATCTCGACTTCGTGGCGGCGTACTTCGACTACACCGGGCTCTACGCCTATGGCCGTCAGCCTCGCGCCGTCCTGCGCAACCTGATCCGGCTCGCCGACGCGCTGCGTCCTCTGTCACCTGAGCTCGCGCTCGCCTCGGCCCTCTCGGAGTTCGAGCCGGTCCTCGAAAAAGAAATCACCACGAGGGTTCTCGAGCGGCTCGGTCTGGCGGCCAACGGTGATACCGAGCCCGCGCTCATCGACGCGCTCTACGCCTTCCTCGCGCAGAGCGGCATCGGCTACGATCGATTCTTCTTCGATCTCCACGGAGGCCTCGTGCGCGAGAAGCGAGCGCTGTCCGGCGAGGGCAAGGATCACTACGCCGGCCCCGAGTGGAACGAGCTGCGCGCGATTCTGGAGATCTACGAGCCGGCGGGCGACACCATCGACGCCTATTACGACGGCGATGGCCCGTGCACATTGCTCATCGACGAGATCGAGGCGATCTGGAGCGCCATCGCCGAGGCCGACGACTGGACGCCATTCCATAGCAAGATCAACCAGATCCGGGATATGGGAGCGGCTCGTGCTAGGATGACGCCGCCGAGTGGGGGCTAGCGTTTTCGGACGCAGTCGTCGACGCCCGTCAGACCAGCCAGGAGGAAGAAATGGCCATCTTTGGAAAGCGAGAAGAAGTTGCCCAGCCGATCCCGGGCCCGGTTCCGCAGCAGCAGCCGGCCCCCAAAGCCGTCAATCATGTCTATGGCATCGGCGATGTGATCCGCCTTCTGCGAACGCTCCCGGTCGACCAGCACGCCGAGCTCGTGGTGCGAGTCATCAGGACCACGCTCGAGTCGGTCAACGTCCATGTGAGCGATCTGGTCGAAGACGCCTCGCGGCAACAACAGAAGCTCGGCGATCGCATCACCACGCTCCAGGGGCAGATCTCGGATCTCTCCAAGCAGATCGACGGGCACCGGGGCGAGGTTGCGAGGCTCGAAACCGAGCTCTCCGAGACGTCGAGCGCCAAGGAACGCCTGCAACACGCCGAGCAGGCCGCCGCCCGCGCTCCGGGCCAGGTTTCGTTCGGACCGGGACAGCTTCCGCCTCCAACGCCGCCGCCCAAGATGACGCCCAGCAAGCCGCCCGAGGCGCATCACGGCGCCAAGATCTGATCGGCGTTCACCTGACGGCGTTGTAAAATCCCTGGTCGAGCGCGCCCGGCGTGTCGGGCGACTTGTAATGACTCGATCCACCGGATCCGGCGATGCTATCGAGCAGATCGGCGGCGTTTTGGGATCCGGGTAGTCCGAAGACCAGCGTTTGGATGCCCAGCAGTCGCCATTCTTTGGGCAGCCGGGTGAAAAGCTCGGGGTCTTCGCCACAGGTGGGCTGGCCGTCGGTGAGGATGATCACCCGAAAATGACCGTCGAGAAGGCCATCGTTGCAGGCCTTTTCGATGTGGAGATCAGCCTCCTGGAACGCGCGACCGAGGGGCGTGCTGCCCGCGGGAGAGCGCGATTCGGCCGTCGCCTGCCAGCGGTCGGCGAAGGCCTTGCCGGGCTGAAAATCGAACTGCTGACCACTGGAGAGGGGCGCGACGCCGCACCCGTCGGGCTGCGGGAAGAGAATTGCGCCGATGGTGAGGTTGTCGAGAATGTCCTCGATGGCCTTGGAAAAGGCCTCGTTGGCGACTTGCCATTTCGACCGCGCGTCCCACGGCTCGGCCATGCTGCCCGACTTGTCCATGATGACGAGAACGGTGAGGGGGCCGCTGCTCACCGGGATCGCGAGGCCGGTGTCCGGTCCTTCGACACCTGGCGCGTCGGCGGAGGCGTCGGACTCGTTGTCGACCGCCGGAGCGGCGCCATCACCCACATCGCTCGCGTCGGGCACCTTGGCCAGCCGCCCCAGGATGCAGGGTCTCGAGAAGGCGGGGGAGATCGGATCGTCGGGCACCGCGGACGGTCCCGTCACGATGCCAGTCGTCGCCGAGATCGTCGTCGCGCTGGACTCTGCGTCGGGCGTCGTTTGGATCGCCGAGACACCCCCACATGAAACCCCACCGAGCAGGGCGAGAAGGAAAGCAAGCCGGCCATCGCCCATGAACCACCTCTTCCCCCCTCTTTGGGGTATCGACGACAGAAATCCCAAGAAAAATGCTCGGGCCTGCCGGCGCTCTGCTCGACGGCAGACGGCCAGGTCGATATCTTCTTGCGCGGATGAGACTGGACGGCCTACCGCGGCGCCTTTCTCCCGAGCCGGCGCTGTCGCTCGCCGCACTGCGCATCGTGGTGCCGCTGATGGTGCTCCTTGCTCCCAGCTTTCGCGAAGGTGTGCGGGTGGCGCGGTGGGATCCCGCCCGCTGGGTTGCACCGGAAGGGCTGGGGTGGTTCGTCGATCACGTTCCGATCGATGCGCGCCTTGCCACCGTGGCCCAGCTCATCATGGCCGCATCCGCGCTCATGGCGGCGGTGGGTATCTACGCGCGACCGGCCCTGGTGGCTCTTACTCTGGCCACCTTCTACCTGTTCTCGATCGCGCAGCTCGGTGGGCACGTCTGGCACGACATGCACCTGCTCTGGTTTTGCGCGTTGCTCGCCTCGAGCCCGTGCGCTGACGTGCTGGCCGTCGACGCCCGGCACCCCGTTTTGACCGAGGGCCTCGCGTACACGCGACCGATCTGGATCGCGCGGGGCCTGCTCGCGGCGATCTATTTCTTTCCCGGGCTGCACAAGGTCATGCGCTCGGGAATCGCGTGGGCCCTCTCCGACAACCTACGCAACCAAATGTACTGGAAGTGGGCGCAATACGGAGCGCAGCCGACCTTCCGACTCGAGCGGCCTGCGTGCCTTCTGCCCCTCATGGGCATTTCGGTGCTCATGTTCGAGCTTGGTTTTCCGGGATTCATTCTCCATCGTCGCACCCGTCCATTTGCCGCGGCGGCGGGGTTTGTCTTTCACATTGCAACGCAAATCCTGTTTCTCATTCCCTTCGCGAGCTTGTGGATTGCGTACGTCGTGCTGATCGATCTGCGCCCGATCGCGCGGCGGTTGCGTCCTTCGCTTTCCGTGCTGCCCAACAAGGCAACGGCCGTAAGTGTCGGCGGTGGCGCGCTTTTCGCGATCGCCGTGCAAGCGGCGCTTCTCACAGGCGCGGTCGTCCAGGGTGTGCGCGGCCAGACGCGATCCTATCCATTTGCTTGCTACCCCACCTTCGAGTGGATGGCCGCTGCCGAGATGCCCGATCTTCTGGTCACGCTGCGGACGCCCGACGGGCGAGAGGTCGATCTGCCCTCGGGGGCGAGGGGACGAACCCAGCGCGAGTGGGCCGAGGTGTGGAGCGTCGCTGGCGTCACATCTCCCATCACGCCCGTACGGCTTCGCGCCTACTACACTGCGCTCTTGCAGCGTGATCCAGCGGCGCAAAAGGCCACCGAAGGCGGCGAGCACGTGCAGTTCTATCGCGTGATGCGCTCGGTGTTGCCCGACGATCAGGGCAGGATCGTCCGCCGCACGCTCATTGGGGAGCTCGCGCCATGAGCGGCAAGCCACGCGCCAAAAGCGGCGTGCGCACGCGACTCTCCATCGATCGCGCCGCCAGCGCAAGGTACGCGTCCGATTGCATCCACGCCAGCGCATCGCCGACGCTCTCGTCGTATTGGCCGTTGCGCCGCGCGCGAATGGCGTCCCACTGACGGTAGACCGCGCTGATGGCGCGATCGGCCGCGGCCGCGACGTGCACGCGCTCTTGCTCGGACAGCATGGGCAGCGCCCAGTCGAGAAAGTCGAAGCCAAACGTGCCGTGGGCCGCCTCGTCGCGCACGATCCGTCCCAGCACGGCGCGTGGCAGCTCGTGACGGGCTGCCTTCCACGTGCCGCGCAGCAGCGGAATTGAAAGCGCCTCGCCGACGCAAAAGCAACGCGCGATCATGTCGGCTGCCCGGAGAAGGGGACGCAGCGCGGGATCGGGATCGACGATGAGCGCATCGGGATCGTGGACGATCTCGGTGCCGCCCCCCAGCTCCATGGCCATGCGCGCACACAGCTCGACGTGCACCAGCTCGTCCATGACGAACCGCGAGGCCATCGCGATGAGATCGAGCGGGGCGCGGCACTCGTAGAGCACGCGCACCGTGGCCGCGCAGGCAATGCCGGTCCGGTGCTCTTGAAACGCCGCGCCGGTCCACTGTTTGCGCGCGAGCACCAGCGCAGCCTCGGGAATGCCGGTGATGTCGAGCGTGCCCCATGGCATGGCCTCGACCTCGGGTCGCATCTTGCGGTAGCGCCGCTCGATGCCCCCTCCGAAGAGCTCGAGCTCGAACAGCTCGCCTGCCATGACGTTACTGGCCCTTGGCGTCGGGCGGTGGCGGAGCGATCAAGTTGGCGACGAGAACGTCGAAGCCCATGACGGCCTTTTCGACGGCTGCATCCTTCATGGCGCTGGCATCGGATCCGGCGTCGAAGGGGTAGGGCATCAGGTTGCCGACGTTGATCTGCCCGCCGATGTTGCCGCCGCTGGCGCCACCGGCGTTGGTGCTCCCGCCGGTGTTGCTGCCGCCACCGGTGTTGTTGCTGCCGCCGGGGCCGGGGTTGGGACCGCGGCCTGCGGTCGCGCTACCCGAGCTGCCGCCGTCGGTGCTCGAGGTGTCGTTGGTATCGCCCCCGCACGCGACGTAGCTGACGGCTGCAACGCCGATCGAAGCAATCAGAAGCTTGCGCCCATGCCGTTTGCGTTCTGCCACGGCTTCATCTTGCCAATGAATACGTTTTGACGCAACTCTGGCTCGCTCTGGGCCGAAAGAGTGCCAAGGAGAAACGCCAAATGATCAGCTCCCAACGCCCACCGCCCGCGCCGGCTGATGCCCCGGCGGAGCCAACGCAGCACGAGCGGACCACCGCGATGCTGGCCCACGTGCTCAGCACCTTCGCTGGATTCATCGCTCCGCTCGTCATCTACATCGCCAAGCGTCGCGAGTCGCGATTCGTTGCATTTCACGCCCTGCAGGCGTTGTTCTGGCACCTCAGCATGTTCGTCACGATGTTCGGAGTGATGATCGTGTTCTTCGTCAGCATGTTCGTGAGTGGAGCCATGAACCACCCGTTTCCGCCGCCCGGCGCGGGCCACGCGGCGGGATTTCCCCCTCCTGCCGTGTTCCTCCTCATGTTCGCGATCTGGGGGCTGATGATGATGAGCTGGTTCGTGAACCTCGGCTTTACCGTCTATGTCGGCGTCCAGTCCCATGCCGGTCGCTGGACGCGCTACCCCCTCGTCGGTGGCCTCGTCGCGCGCATGTTCGGGTTCGTCGAGGCCCTCACGAAGAGCTGAGAATGGCTTCCTCGCGAATCACTTGGGCAGCGGGGGCATCACGTACGAATAGAGCGCGTACCGAAACTCGCTCCACGCTTGCTCGACCGGAGGATCGCCGACAAAGAGCGGCGTGTTGACGGGCGTGAAGTGGATGCGGATACGAATCGTGCTGCGACCCTCGGTGAGGGCTCGCGGCAACAGAAACTCGTCCTCGCGAAACCGTCGTGTCGACGTCCGCACGGTGTGCTCGGCGGGGCCGAGCTCGGCCGCGGGGTTCGAGTAGACACACCGATTCGATCCGGCCAGGTACCACGTGCCCGCGGGCTCGAACTTGGTTCCGGCTGCGCCGTCGGCCACGGACACCTCGGCGCGTTGATCGGGATACTGGTAGTCGAGCCTACGCCTCAAGAGGGCGCCTTTGTTGTTGGGATCGAGCTTCATCGAGAACTCGGTGTCGCCCTTCATGTGCCGGCCAGTGTCGGTCACGTCGGGCGGGCTCGGACCGAGCTCGAAGCGCGACGTGAGAGCATCGACCATCGTCGCGGTGGGCGAGGCATAGGTGTGCATTTGCTCGTCGGCAGTGTCACTCACGTGAAGCTGATCGCTCACGGTGAGACAGGCGCCGGGCAAGCCATACCAGTAGGCCACACTCCGGTAGTGCTCGGTGGAATCGTCGTTTCCGCCGTGCTCGAGCTGGATGCGCGCGTTCTTGCCGAACGGCATCATGTCGGCGAGCAAGAATCGATACGCCGATTCGATCTTGTCCTCGTCGTTCTTCGCCGATGCGGGATCGGTCGCGCCAGTGGGATGACCGGCGAGCGGCAAAGTCATCGTCT
>JBBSDY010000101.1:0-9086 GCA_038240245.1 Polyangiales bacterium | reverse complement strand
TGCATGATGGCGCGGATGCGCCGGCCGAATGCTGCGGGGAACCTGGCGCGCATCGGATCGGTGCCCACCTCGGCGGCCGACGTGATGGTGCCCGGGTAAATCAGGTGCTCGGGCGTCGCGACATTGGCATCGTAGCGCCCATGGCACCCGGCGCAGTGGGCATCGTAGATTTGTCGTCCGCGAAATGCGCGCTCCTGATCGATCGCGAACGGGTAGCGCGGGGGGGAAAGGCTGGCGAGGTAAGTATGGCCCGACCGTTGCCACGCCACGAGCGCGCGCCGAAGATCGTCCCAAAACGACACGAGGTAGGTGAAGGCCGCGAAGTTGCCGTCCTTGGGGTGACCACCGTCGAAGTAGTAGCCCGCTGCTCCCGACTGCTTGGTTCGGTAGACGTACCAGGGCGGCGTCTTCACGTAAGCGATTGCATCGAACTCAGGTTTGAGATCGGAAGCCTGGTAGGTGGCGATTCGAAGTGTCGTGGTGACGTCCGTCGACAGGTCGGCCTTGCGCATCATCATGCCGAGCAGACCGAGCTGGTCGGCGCCGTTGACCAACGTGTTGCGGTGCGGGGTCTTGAAATAGAGCGGATCGGTCTCTCGATCTCCGCTCGCCTTGCTCAAATCGATCCAGAGTTGCTCGATGTCGCAAAAGCGGTTGGGCTGACCGGGAACGATTCGCCCGAGCAACGAAGAGCTGTGGCAAAGATCGCAGGTGACCGTGATGCCAGCTTCGTTGCTCGCATCTTTCGCCGCGACCTTGAGAAGGCCGAGGGGAAGGCCGTCGTTGGGAAAATCGGCCCGGAAGAGGCCATACCTTCGAAGCACCTCGCGTTCGAACGGCTCGGTGCCGGGGGTGAGCGCCACGCCCCACACCGCGGTCGGCAGCGAATCGAACGCGCTTCTCGGCCACAACCCCTTGCTGGCGCGCATGCCGAACCGAGTTTCTCGTTCGCCCTCGGCGATCAGCGCTGGATCGAGCTTCTCGTAGGCTGTGGCGCCAACCGCGGGAGCAACATGAAACGTGTGGCAGGTCACACAGCGACCCGAAACGCTGCGATCGGATCCATGGCATTGCCGACAAACCTCCTTGCCCGGCACGGCGATGTCCGCGGATTGGGTGCTGGCCAGTGCGGTGGAATGACAGAACGCGCAGGAAGCATCAGCACCGGTTCCGCCACCACGGAAGGCGATGGCCGTGTGCTGGCCGTGGTCGAAGCGTGCCCTCGTGTACCAGCGAGCGGGAATGCTCGATGTCGCCAGAGAGGGGGAAGCACCGTCGGCCCCCGGGCCGGAGACGACTCGGTGACACTTCGCACATCCGGCCTGCCCGGTATAAAGACTGCTCTCGGCCGATGCAGCTCGTGTTGCCGAGGTTTCGTCTCCACCTGCCGACGAGGTCGATAGAGCGTTGGCCAGGTCAGCGTGGACCAGGGCCGGAGCCTCGTGCGGTACCGGAATGTCGCCGCGTCCCACCACCGCCGCTTTGATCTGGTGGCAGCGTTCGCAATGGCGGGCGTACTCGATCGGCGCCTGGTAGGCACCGTCGCGTGCTTCTGCCTTGTGACATTCGCTGCAGGCAAGAGACACCTGACGGACCGCTCCCGGTGCGCCGCCGGTGTGGAGCCGATGATTGAAGCGGATGGTGCCCGGATCTCGTTCTGGCCGAAAGTCGGGGTGCGAAAGTGGCGTGTCGGCGTCGCCGAACGAGGCAATGGGTTTGGGCGCTTCACGGTGACAGCGAGTGCAGGGTGCATCGTCGACGGTGCGGGAGTCGGTCGCTCCGCGATGCTCGAGGTGGCACCCGCTGCAGGCCAGCTTCGCGTCGATCGACTTCTCGTGGCCGTGCCCGACGCTCGGCATGATCGGATCTGCCGCGATGCGATGGCCGTGACAGTCGAGGCAGGCCGCATTCATGGCCGTCGCGCCCTCGGCGTTGGCGAGCGCGCTCAAACCACCAAAGGCAACGGTGTGGCATCGGCCACATTCGTCCCCGAGCAGGGCGTGCCCGCGCGACAGCGGACCAGGGCTGAGGATTTCGGCTCTACCTGCCCCGAGGGCAATGGTGAGAGCAGCGCTCGCCAGCAACGGGACGACCCAGTAGCCAAGGCGGAGCAGCTTGCGCAATCCTTTGGGGCTCGATCGCTCCATGCAAGGCGCTCAGTAGTAGATCGCGGCGATCGCGTGCACGAAGAGCAACACCAGGGTCAACATGGCAAGGGGCACGTGCAAAAGACGCCAGCCCTCCATCGCCCGGCGGTACCTCGCCTCGGCGGCTCGCTGCAGCGTATCGTCGCAGATCGCTCGGATCCGATCGATGTCGGTATGGAGCCTCGAATCGACGCCGCCACGTAAAGCATCGAAGGCGAGCGTGGTTTCTGCCGCATTGGCAAGCAGGACCCTCGTCGAGAGGGGCGTCCGAAAGAACGGCACGATCGCTTCGCGATAGAAACGCGAAAGGGCGGCGTAGCCAAAAGAAGACGCGGGAAACCCAGACACCGTCTGGACGCTGGCAGGGGCGAGTCCGATCCCGCATGCCGATTCGAACGCGCGAAGCTCGTCCTCGAAGGGCCGCTCCTTGCAGACGGCCGCCACGATCTCGTGCACCTCTCGCCATCGCTCGGCGAAAATCGGTCTCGGATCGTCGTGCGGCGACTCGTGGGCGATTCGCGACGTCATGAGCTTGGGCAGGATCGACTGGATGGCGACACCGACGCCGCCGCTCACCGCCGTGAGGACAAGCAGTGCCAACAATGCCGTCGTCAGGACACCGCCCGGCTGAAACCGCGCGTGGAGAAGGGCGAGAACGAGAGCGAGCCCGCCCAGCCAGTTGTGCGCCGATACCCACGCTGCCACGGGTCCGACCCTCAGCCGAAGGAGCCTCTTGCGCAGACCCAGCAACGCCGCGAAGACGATCAGGAGAGCCGCGACGATTCCGTACCCCAGGTAAAGAATGCGCATCGATCGAACCTAGCGGCGGCGCGCCCAGTCGGTGAAAAATGATCGCCCGTCGACGCGTAGAGCTGCATTTTGTCCGCAAGCGTAAACGCACATGGGCGGGCCGTCTCCCAGCGAGCTGCACTGATCGCACACGTGCGCCTTGCGGCCTGGCTCGGGCTCGATGGCGATCGCGTCGTAGGGGCACTGTTCGGCGCAGAGGCCGCAACCGATGCACCAATCTTCGACGACGATTTGCCCCGCGGGCCCGCGATGAATCGAGCCCACCGGACAGCCCAGCAGACACGTGGGATCGAGGCACTGACGGCAGGTCCCCGGGATGAGGTACGATCCGAAGCGCGGACCGTCCCGTCGCAAAAGCGATACGCCATCGTGGGTATCCGCGCAGGCGCGGACGCAGTCGTCGCACCGCGTGCACTTGTCGAGATCGATCAGCATGAGCTTCTCGGCCTGCAAAAGCCCGAGCGAGCCGGCGTGGTTCTCGACCGCCAATGAAGCGTGCGGTTCGGTCGAATGGGCGGCGCGATCTTCGACGAGACGTGCGGCGAGCTTGCGCAGGTCGGGAAACATCGCGCACACGTCTTCGAACAGCCGGCGTCCGATGCGAACCAGCTCGACCCGACCGGCCACTGTTGGCCGGGCGTGGGGATCGTTCGAGGAAGGGCGCGACTCGTGCGCGAGACAGGTGCTTCGCCTCGGACGCGCCGACAGCATGCCGGTGGCACCGATCCATTCGCCGCGCGAACGATAGGCCACGATCCGCCCGTCACGGCCCCCGCGAGCGAGCCGCACCGTGCCGAGGCGGACGAAGTACATCGCGTCGGCTTCTTCGCCCTCCAGGTAAATCGTTGCGCCTGGCTCGAACGTGGCGAGCTCGGCGCGGCGGCGCAGCTCGTCGAGGACCTCGGCAGGGGCGTGCTCGAAGAGCGGCATCGACGCGATGTGGGTCTCGAGAACACGTTTGCGGTAGAGCTGGTCGAGGGCGGCCCGAAATGCGTCGTTCTCGAGAGCGTCCTCGAGCACATTGCGCATGAGCTCGATCATGTAGCAGTCTTCGGTTGCGCGGATGGTGGCCGATCGCGGCGTGTGACTAAAACAGCTCATCTCGCCGAAGAGCTCTCCTTCGCGCAAGGTGCCCACGGCAAGTCCATCCTCTCCCATCGCTACATTCGCCGAGGCGTCGACGGGAACAATCCTCTTTCGCTGCCTGGTTCGGACGAAGACGCTCGCTGCTCGCCGCATGAAGGAGCCCTGCTCCGGAGGCCGTACCGTGCGCGCGGGCGCGATCGACACCTCGGCCTTGACGCGGTTCTTCTGAGAATCGGACAAGAGGAGCTGGTCGATGCTGACCGAGGGGACGCCGACACTTTCGGGACCTGATCCATGGCCGTCGACGCCGAGGGGGACGAGGCCCACGCGCCTGAGATCGACGTCACGCATGATATAAAACGCCGTCCAGCCCGGCTCACCTTGACGGCACACCACGTCTCCCGCCCAATAGTGCCGCAGGACGACTGCCCCTTTGACCCGAAGGCTGGCCAGGCGTCGAGCCGTCTTGTCCGATGCGTTCGCAAAAAGGGGCGTGAGCTTGAGCTGGGTGACGTTGAGCTCGACGTCTCCGGGCCGCAGTTTGAGCTTTTCGGGCTCTGGGCGCACTGCCTTCATGGCGCATGACCCTGCCGGCTATCGAGCTGACTGTCAACGGCCCGCAACGACCCCTTGTCCCGGATTTTCCCACGATCGGCCTTGCAAGAAGCTCGGCCGCGGTGCGAGGGTCAGTCCCGCGTGAGCACTCGAACACGGCTCGTCTCGGCTTGCTTCTGCGGCGCGGCTTTCGTGCTCGCCTACCTCTTCGGCAATAGCTACATCGACCGGCTACCGAACCACGACGGCTATCATCTGGTCGCGGTCGACGACACCGTGGGGGCGGGGTACCGCCGGCCACGTCACACCGTGGTCATCGTGGTCGATGGCCTCTCGCGAACGTTCGCCGAGGCCTTCACGTCGACACGTCGGTTGCGTTCCGAAGGGCAATGTCGCGTGATGCAGGTGGGTCCGATCACCGTTTCGCGGCCGGTCTATGCCGTCCTGTCGACGGGTCTCGAGCAAGATCGCACCGGTTGCCGCAACAACGACGAAACGAGCCCCCTCCGGGCACAATCGATCTGGCAGGTGGCGCGCCGTCAGGGCCTCGAGGTGAACGGGGTCAGCGCGGTACCCTGGTGGCGGCAGCTTTTTACCGACGGCTTCATCCAGTACGAGGTCATCCCGACGATCGACGACCCCTTCGCCCGCGCCAAGATCGGCGATCTTACCCTCGTGCACCCGCTCTATGTCGACGAAGCGGGACACCAGCACGGCGCGGCGTCGCCCGAGTACGCGAGCGCTGCCCAGCGGGCCAACGATGCGATCATGACGTTCGTCGATCGGTTCGATCTGACGCAGGATCTGGTGGTTCTCACCGCCGATCACGGGCACATGAGCTACGGCGGACACGGCGCCACCCAGCGCGAGATCTCGGAAGTGATCACCTGCTATGCGGGCCGTGGTGTGGCGCGCCGGGCCGAGTTGGGGAACATGGACTCTCTCTCGTTCGCCCCGTCGCTCGCCGTGCTCATGGGCATTCCCTTTCCGCGCCATATGCGCGCGCTCGAAGACGACCTCGATGTCATTTTCGACATCGCCGACACCAGCGTGCTTCCCGCCGACTACGTCGCTGACCGGCGGGCAGCGGTCGAGCGCTTTCGCACGAAGAACAGAGACGAGCTAGGCCGCTGGCTGGGAGACGGTGCGCCGACCTGGACGAGCTTCTACGCAAAGTACGCGCGAGCCCAAAGGGTGCGCCTCATCTCGGGGCTCGCGGTTCTCGCGGTCGCGCTCGGTATTTCGTTTCGACAGCGTCGGCTCGGCTGGCGGAAGTCCGTCGAATTCGCAGTATGGGCGGGGTTGACGATCGGCGCCACGCTCGCCGTCTACGCGTTGCTTCGGGGCAGCCTCGATTTCACGTCCATCAACGCGCGGCTGGAGTTTCTACGCGCCGGGCTCGGGGTGAGTGCCGCCATCGCCGTCGTGGCCGCCGTGAGCCACCGGCTCGTCCTTTCTGACTACGATCGCCTCGTGGAGGACGAGCTCACTCTCATCGGGCTGACCGCATTTACGATCGTCCTTCACCCCATCGTCTACGGCTGGCCCCTGGGCTTTCCGTTGCCGGGTCCGGGTTTACTGTTTTTCCCGTTCTTCGCTCCGATGTTTCTCGTGATGCACGCCACCCTCGGGGCGGTGTTGTGCGGAGCCTATTTCGTCACCATGCGCCACAAGCCCTCTGCTTGAATGGCCGCGTAAAGAAGGTGGTGATCGGGATCGTAGTCGATGCCCGTGAAGCCCGCGGTGAGCTTCGAGGTTAGTCCCGGTGTGGCGAGGGCCGACCAGTGCGTCGGATCGCTGTAGGGCGCGCTCCAGGCGGCGTTCGGTCCCGACGGCGGTTGAAATCCATCGAAGGCAAAGAGGCGGGTGCCATCGCCGATCACGGCATCGTGGCCGCCTCCCGAGTTGGGGATCCGGGACCAGGTGATTCCGTCGGGGCTCGTGAGAACGCCGTTCGCCGCACCGAGGTAGTACGCCCCGCCTGCCTGTTGAAAATACGATCCCTGTACCGCCAGGCCATCGCTCGTCCTCGCCCAGGTCACCCCGCCGTCCGACGTGGCATAGAGCTCCCAAAATTCGAAGATCCAGTGCTTGTCGTCAATGGGCATGACCGACGTGCCTTCACCCCAGCCATTTTTGATCGATGCCGGGAAATCGAGCACCTTCCAGGTGGCTCCTCCGTCCTTGGTCTCGCCCATGCACACCGGGGTGTGGCCGCCCGTGCAGTTGTCGTGGAAGTTGATGATCAGGTGAAGGTGATTGGTCGGATCGATGGTCACGCGCGCCACGAATCCGGGCATGCCGGTACCGTTGGGCAACGTTGGATCCCAGTCGACGCCGCCATTCGTCGTTTTCCAGAGCCCGGACGGGCCGTAGCCGGTGAGCGCGTACAGCGTTTTCGAGGCGACGGGATCGATGACCGCGCTCCAGATGCTTCCCATGTCGAGCTGCTTGCCGTTTCGACCCGTGTTGGCCTTGATCCAGGTTGCGCCGCAGTCGGTGGACTTGAAAACGCCGCTGCCGTACGTCGTCGTGTAGATCGTCCCCGACGTTTGTGGATCTTCGAGAGCCACGACCGGCCCGGTGTAAGGTGGAACCAGCTTCACGCTGGGCGGCGTGATGTTCTCCCATTGCCCCACGGCACCCAGCCCGTCGCACTTGCCGGTGGCATGCGGAACCGCGCCGCCGCCGCCTGCGGCCCCGCCCTGACCACCGGCGCCGGGCGAGCCGCCAGCACCCGACGCGCCGCCGCGGCCTGGGTTGCCGGACGCGCCCGTGCCTGCCGCGCCGCTCTGTCCCGCGCCGCTCTGTCCCGTGCCGCCCTTGCCGGCCGTACCGCTCGTCGCGACCCCGGCTGCACCACCGGGCATCGATGAGCTTTGGATCGCGCCCGCGCCGCCGTTGCTCTCGGCACCACCGGCGCCGGGCGAATCCGACGGATCATCGGCGTTCGCAGGGTCTGCCTCCGAGCCGCAGGCAGATCCCGCGATCACGATCGCCACGCACAACCATCCCGACCTGCAGGCAAAGCCACGCATCAAGACCTCCATGACCGCGCCCGGCGATGCGACGCCAAGGGCAGATTCGATGTCGAAGTCCAAGCTAGCGCATCGTGGCGGGACCTTGGTTGCTTTTTAAGGGGTTATTGATTGCGTTTTGATTCCTAAAAAAGTCTCATCGTCTCTTGTTTTCGTCCCACGCCCGCTCCCTGGTCTTGCGTCGTCGTTGCCGGTAGGTGATCGGCGTCACTCCGACCGCCCCGCGAAAGACGTGGCTGAAGTATTGCGGAGATCGAAAGCCGGTCAGATCGGCCACGCGGGCGGCGTCGAGATCGGTGTCGGCGAGCAATTGCTTGGCGCGCTCGAGTCGCAGACCGCGCAGATATTGCTCGAAGGGCATCCGTTCGCGCTTGATGAACAACCTGGAAAAATGGCTGGGCGCGAAGCCCGACAGACGGGCCACCGTTTTGAGAGAGAGTCGCTCGGCGTAGTGTTGGTGAATGTGCTCGACGGCGCTGCGCAGCGTTCGATCTTGTCGCGCTTGTACCGGCCGCTGCACCGCTTCGGACACGTCCAGAACGGCCCTGCGATAGGCCGCAAACAAGTCGGTGATGGTTCCGGCCTCGGTCGCGGCGCGCTCCAGAGCCTGGCACAGCGCGTCGAAGCTCTTCTTGTCGATCGCGCCGTTGCCCAAAAGGGGCGCCGCGATTTGCTCGAACCCGGCCTCGAGATGCCCGCGCGCCGCATCGCTGCGGTAGGCGCATTGAGCCGCCACCATCTCGAGATAGCGATCGAACCGCGCCGGGAGAAGATCGGGACGCTGCTCGACCTCGGCGCACAGCTCGCCACGCAGGTGGCTGAGTGAGCGCGCGGGGCGGCTGGCGTGAGCATCGGCCATGACCATCTTCGTGCCCTGGGCAAGCGCGGATTCCGCCGCGCCGAGAGCAGCCTGGTAGCTCCGGCCCAGGGGCTCCGCGCCCGCGGCAACCGAGGCGCCGAACGAGAGCGACAAACCGAAACGCCGACGGCCGAGCTCGCCAACACGCTCCGAGAGATCCACCAGCTTCTGCCTCTTGCGTGCGGCCGTGCCTTTTGCCGCAGAGAGGAACACGACGCCGTGGTCGCCGATCTGTCCGGCAAGCACGTCGCCCATCACGCGCCCGAGGTCGACCGATGCGCGTTGAAACGCCGCGCGCCGAAGGGCCTCGTCGATCTGATCCGCGCCCGCCTTGCGGCTCACCGTAAGACCCACGAGGACATGATCCGCGACGCGCGATAGCCCGAGATTCTGCATCAGGTAGGCGCGACCCGCGTTCTGCCAGGCGCGTGGGAATCTGTCGTCGACCATGGTCTTGACGGCTCGCCATACCTGCTCGGCGCGCCGAATCTCTTCGAGCTGTATTTGCTGCATATCGAAGGCGGCGGTTACGTGACCATGCAAGAGAATGGTTCGACGGTAAATTTCTATATCTCGTACGACGGCACGAAC
>JBBSDY010000100.1:0-9104 GCA_038240245.1 Polyangiales bacterium | reverse complement strand
TCCCGTGCTGCACGCGCTGGCGTTGCTGGGAGAAGTGGAAGACGGCGATCCCGCGCAAGTGGCGGCGCTCCTGCGGGTCACTCTCGAAACGGCCGCCGGAAACTGACACGATCATGATCATCGGGTTACCGAAGGAAACCAAGACGCGAGAGTATCGGGTGGGGATGACGCCCGCTGGCGTGCGCCAGCTTCTCAAGGGTGGTCACGCGGTGCGCGTCGAACGTGGCGCGGGCGAGGGGAGCGGCATTCGCGACGAGCATTACGCGCAAGCCGGAGCGTCCATCGTGGCCGGGGCTGCCGACGCGTGGGCGGCGGATCTCGTGGTGAAGGTGAAGGAGCCGCAAGCGTCGGAGTACGTCTATTTTCGCCCGGGTCTCATCGTGTACACCTATTTGCATCTGGCTGCGGAGTCGGTTCTCACGCGGGAGCTCGCTGCCCGCGGCGTGTCGGCCGTTGCGTACGAAACCATTCAGCTCGAAGACGGCTCGCTCCCCTTGCTCCGGCCGATGAGTGAGGTTGCTGGTCGTATGGCCGTTCAGGTGGGAGCCACTTGCCTCGAGAAAGAGCGAGGTGGCAAGGGTGTGCTGCTCGGGGGCGTGCCCGGCACGCGTCGCGGCCGCGTGGTCATCCTGGGCGGCGGAGTGGTGGGAAGAAACGCAGCCACCGTGGCCATCGGCATGGGTGCGCAGGTCACGGTCATCGATGTCCGGGCCGAGACGATGAGCTACCTCGAAGATGTTTTTGGCGGCGCCGTCGAGACGCTCTACTCCAACCCGAGCAACATCGAAGATGCCGTGCGGCGGGCCGATCTGGTAATTGGGGCCGTGCTGGTGACGGGCGCCGTGGCTCCCAAGCTGGTGACCGAGGAGTTGATTGCGGAAATGGAGCCGGGCAGCGTGGTCGTCGATGTGGCCGTCGATCAGGGTGGGTGCATCGAAACTTGTCGTCCCACCGATCACGATCGACCGACGTATGAAGTGCACGGTGTGGTGCATTACTGCGTACCCAACATGCCGGGTGCCGTTGCGCAAACCAGCACCTTCGCGCTTACCAACACGACCATTCGATACGCCGAAAAAATAGCCAACCTGGGGCTCGTGAAAGCGACGGAGCACGACGCGGCACTCGCCCTCGGCGTCAATACGCACGGAGGGCACGTGACGTATGGGCCGGTGGCCCAGGCCCACGGGATGGCATACCGCTCATTTGCCTCCCTGCTCGGTCGGCCGTGAGCGCCACGACCAAGAAGATCGCCGTCATCCCCGGGGACGGCATCGGGGTCGAAGTCATTCGCGAGGCGCGGTTGCTGCTCGAGCTCTATCGAGACGTGGTTGCCTTGCCGCTCGAGCTCTGGGACCTCGACCTGGGCGCCGAACGCTATTTGCGTGAAAAAATAACAATGCCCGACGACATTTTGTTGGAGATCAAGAATGGATGCGCGGCGGTGATCCTGGGTGCGCTCGGCGACCCTCGCATCCCGTCGATGGAGCACGCCCGCGACATCCTGTTCGGCATACGGTTTGGCTGCGATCTCTACGCTAACATCCGGCCCGTGAAGGCGCTGTCAAACGACGTCGTGCCGCTCAAGAACAAGGGAGCCAAGGACGTCGACTTCGTCGTGTTCCGTGAGAACACCGAGGGTCTGTACGCGAACATCGGGGGACAACTGCGCCGCGGCACGCCCGACGAAATCGCAATCAACGAGGACATCAACACCCGCAAGGGTGTCGAGCGAATCATCGTCGCGGCCTTCGAGCACGCGCGTGCTACGGGGAGGTCGCGGGTGCACATGGCCGACAAGTCCAATGCCATGCGGCACGCTCACGAGCTGTGGCTGCGCGTTTTTCGCGAGGTGGCCGAGCGCTACCCGAAGATCGAGGCCGTGCACTTGTACATCGACGCGCTCTGCCTCGAGGTAGTGCGGGCTCCCGAGCAGTTCGAGGTCATCGTCACGAACAACCTCTTCGGCGACATCGTGACCGATCTCGGGGCAGCCTTGCAGGGAGGCCTGGGCATGGCCGCCAGCGCCAATGTCCACGCCGAGGATCTGGGACGCGTGGCGATGTTCGAGCCCGTTCATGGCTCGGCTCCGCCCCTGGCTGGCAAAGACATTGCCAATCCGTTCGCCGCGTCGTTGACGGTAGGAATGATGCTGACCCATCTTGGCTGGCCCGACGAAGAGCGCCGCATCGAGGGTGCCGTCCGGCGGGCGCTCGCCGAGGGCCAGTGTACGCGCGACGTGGGAGGAGCCCTCGGGACGAAGGCGGCGGCGGCATGGGTGCGCGACGAGATAGGCAGAACGCTCGCCCGAGTGCCTTCCATCAAAGCTTAGGCTCTCCTTCGCCGGGGGGCCGCTTTGGACTATGCTAGCGCCACTCATGGCGGAAACGTCGGGCGACAAGGAGAGCGGGGCGGAGGCGGCGCGCGCCGCCCGCATCGGCAGCGCTCGCTCCGACTTCATCTCGAGCCTCGGGCGCCGTGTCCAGGAGTTGCGCGCCAGCCTGGCCGGGCTCGAGCATGATCCCGGATCGCCGCGCCTTCGTGATGATCTCAGACGCCGGGTGCACGCGCTGTCGGCTGGCGCAAGATTGCTGCGTTTTGCGGGGATGGCCGCTGCGCTAGCCGAAGCCGAGCGAATGCTCGAACGCGCGGCGGCCGTGGGTGGGCTCGACAAGGCCGAGATGAAGGGAATCTCCGAGCTTCTCGAGAGCCTTCCCGCGCTTGCCTGGAACGAGCCCACGCATGAGCAACGCGCCACCGAGCGTCCTCCGCCCTCGGCCCCCATCGGCGAGCAGGCTGCGATTCCGCCCACCGTGCTGGTGGTCGGCTCTTCCGGGCTCGCTGACGCGATCACCCAGGCGATCGAGCACGCCGTCGAGAATGATATCGAGTGCGAACGCACCGATACTCCTGCCACTGGGCTCGAGCTGGCGAGGGCGCTGGCGCCCGATGTAGCGGTCGTCGACGCCGATCTGCCGGGGGCGCGCGAGCTGGTCGAAAAGCTCTGTCGTGATCCGCTCACCGAACCGATGCCGCTCATCGTCGTGGGAACATGGTCGGCGCCCGAAGATGGCGCCAAGTGGATCGCGGCCGGGGCGACCCGCGCGCTCGCCAAGCCCGTCTCGCCGCACGAGCTGCGCAAGGCGTGCTTTCAGCTGAGCAGCGGCACCGCCGAGCCGATGCATCACACGCCGCTCGGAGAAACGACGGTCGAGGAGCTCACACTTCGGATCATCGAAGAAGTGAAGCGTGGCTTGCCCGAGGCTCTGATTCAGGGAAAGGCAACCGCCATTCAGCTCGGCGACGGAAGTGACATTCTGGCCGCGGTGTGGGGGGCGGTGGCGCGCGTTCGTGATCTGGTGATGATCAAGAGCAATGGAACGGTGCGATTTTCGGGGCGTGGACCGGAGGGCGCGCTTCCCTTTGCTCCCTGGTGGGGCGACAGTCCGACGGCCCCGCAGCGAGGTGGGGATCGGGGAGGTGACGGAAAAGAGGCCGAACAGCCTCTCGAAGGCCGCAAGATCGTGGTTGCCGACGACGATCCCGCGGTGACCTGGTTCGTCGGCGGCGTCCTGCGCTCGGCCGGGGCCAAAGTTCGCGAGGCGCACGACGGCGATCGGGCGCTCGAGCTGTGCTTTCGGACCAGTCCCGATCTCGTCATCAGCGACGTGCTGATGCCCGGGCTCGACGGCTTCGCCCTGTGTCGTGCGCTCAAGCGGGACATCGCGCTGCGCGACGTTCCGGTCATTTTGCTCTCGTGGAAAGAAGATCTGCTCCAGCGCCTGCGCGATCTCGGCGCCGACGCCGATGGCTATTTGCGGAAAGAGGCGAGTGCCGCGTCCATTCTGCAACGGGTCTACGAGGTGCTTCGCGCCCGGGCGCGAATCGAAGCGCGGCTCAAGGGAGAAGGCGAGGTCCGCGGGAGGCTGGACGGCGTCACTCCGCGCACACTCCTTTACACCATCTCGCAGCTTCGCCCCGACGCCCGGCTCTGCATACGCGACGCATCGTTTCTCTACGAGGTCGAGATGCGCGGTGGTGCGCCCAAGAGCGCGACGCGCACCACGAGCGATGGATCGTTTCAGCGGGGCAAGGAAGTGTTCGCTGCGCTGCTCGGTGTGCGCGCCGGGCGATTCGTCGCCTCCAAGGCGCAGAGCGCTGCGCGCGGAACGTTGGAGGGCGATCTCGACAGCCAGATGGAGGCGCCGGTGGCGCACGCACGCGCTGCTTTGCGCTTGCTCGGCGGCACCCGGCTGCTCGAGGTGCACCGGGTCAACGTTGCCGTCGATCGCGTGCTCGCCTACCTTGCGGCAACACCCGAGCCCGCGCGCTCGCTCATCACACGTCTGGCCAACGGGGCTTCGCCCCGTGGCCTCATTTTGGGAAGTGAGATCGCTCCGGCACAACTCGAACAGGTGCTCTGTGATCTTGCCACCCACGGTGCGATCGTCGGCGTCCACGGCGCCGGCGACACCGACCTGTTGGGCCCCGCGCTGGAGCAAGAGCTCGCGGCGATCCGCAGAGCCGGCACGCCTTCGAACCGCCCTCCGCAAGACGTCAAAGTCGTCGTCGTCGATCGGAGTGGAGGGACATCGAAGAAGGTCGACCCGCTGAAGCCTCCGCCGAGCACGAGGCTTGCCCCGCTGCCCCCTCCGGTCCCACCGCCGATCCCCGGCGCACCTCGTTCGGCGCCGGTTCGCAAAGCCGATTCGCCGCCGCCGTCAGCGATCCTCGGTAAAGTGCGCGTCGGTCCGGGCGTGGGCGTGGGCGTGGGACAGGTGTTGCGCGTGGGCGAAGGGTCCCCCGAAACCAAGGCGGCGCCTCCTGCGTCGGGCCCCGAGATCACCGTAACGCCAAGCTCTCAATCGGACGTGTGGCCTTCGGATTCCGAGGGTGACGATCGGACACCCTCTTCACTCGAGGCGGCGGTCATCCGAGAAATATCCGACCGCACACCGGTGCCCGGTCCGGCGTCCGCCCCGACCGACGCCGTCTCCACGATCGTGAACGCGAGCGAGCTCAAGGCTCGCGCGCTTGCGGCAACCGTGGCGAGCGAGCCGCCTCGTCCCTCCGCGCCGTCGTTGCCGCCGGACGCCGTCGTCCCGGCAAACTCGTCCGAGGACCGCATCCGAACCTCCGAGCTGGCCTCGACTGCCATGGCGCTGGCCTCGACTGCCATGGCCGAGGTCATCCCTGTGGCCGGCGATGTTGCAAAGTTAGCGCGGCCCGATCCACCGCCACCCACCGCGTCGCCACCTGTCCGCATCGCAAAACGCGGCTCGCTCTGGCTTCTCATCGGAGCGTTCGGGCTCGTCGGTGCAGCGGTGGCGGGATATTTCGATCGCTACGCGCCCGACCTCGGCGAGAAGCGTCGCGCGGAAGTCGCTGGTTCTGGGGAGAGTCTCGCAGGGTCCGCCCCGGTGCCAGTGATGGTCCCGTCGGTCGTCGTGTCAGCGCCCTCTTCAGCGTCGGTCGAAGTCCTGGCCGCTAGCGTCGGTCCCCTCGCGACGGAAGTCGCGACGGTTGCTTCTGCCGAGCTAGCGGTCGAAACCGATGGGGGGACGGGGGCGGCGCCGACCTCGGGTGAGGATTTGCCGCTTCCGGCCGGAGCTGTGATCACGCCGGGGCAAGGTCTTCTCGACATCGAGACCGGAGGTCACGAAGCGATCTTCGTGGACAGTGTCGAGCTGGGACGTGGACCGTTTCTGCGGCTGACGATCGCTCCGGGCGTGCACGACATCCGGCTGAGGGCTCACGGAGAGCAGACCATCCGCTTCGCGATCGTTCGAGCTGGACGACGCACGAGGCTACCTGTTCCGTCCGCTGGAATGCGGTAGACCTCCGCGCGTGAAAGCCATGCTTTGCTCACGGCTCGCCGCGCTCGTTGTCGGGCTCGCGCTTGGATCATCCTGCCATGACAAGCCATCCAGCGAGGACACCGCGCCGCGCCCGGCCGATCCCCCAGCGCCGGTAACGACCGAGCGGAAACCTGCCGCGCGGGATCTCGTCGATCGCCTCTCGCGTTGCGAGGTGGATCACCAGGGTGTGTTGATCGATTTCGGTGGGCCATCGGTTCAGGGAATCACCGGAGCCTGGTCGCTATCTTCGGACAACGGCCTCGTGGACGCCGAACGTGACGGTGAAACATGGGCCCGCGCCACCAACCGGAACCTTGCAGTTCGGGTCGTGCTCGATCAAGCCGGGCCGATCTTCGTCTCGATGCGCGCGCGCGGTGGGCTATCGCGAAGCGTCGCCGTGGCTCTCGACGGCAGGCCGCTCGGGGTGATGACGCTGGTTCGCGGCCAGGCGCGCGTGGTGAGCACGCGCGCGACTGCTTACGCCGTGGCCGCCGGAGCTCATTCAATCGATATCCGCTTCGCCGGAGCCGGACGAGGTCAGACGGATCCCCTGGCCGAGGTGGACTGGGTGCGGGTGGGAACTTCGGAAGACGACAGTCGGACGTTTGCCCCGCCGACCATGAACCAGATTGTCTCCAACGCATCGATTGGCGGAGTCCCGCACCGTTCGATCGCGCTTCGCGTTCCTTCCACCGTTCGCTGCACGACGTTCGTTCCCGTCGGCGGCCACCTCAAGCTCGCTCTGGGATTCGAGGGGCAAGGTCGGGGCGAGGCCGAGGTTCAGGTGACGCGCGACGGAGAATCCGCCGTCGCTCTGCGCAGCGAACAGGTGCAAGGTGGCGAGCGCGCGGCATGGACCGATGTGGATGTGTCCATGGACGCGTTTGCGGGCAAAGTCATCACCATCGAGCTCAAGGCCAAGGGCGAAGCGTCCGCTGGAAGGCTTCTCTTCGGCGATCCCGCGCTCTATGTCGCGACCAACGCCGAGCCCGTCGCTCCGCCCGCGAAGCTCGCGGTGGTGGTCGTGCTCGCCGGCCTCGATCGATCGAAGGTGGCGAGTCACGACATTTGCCCGACGCTCTCGGAGCTCGCGCGAACCGCAACCACCTTCGAATCGCAGCGCGGGCCCACCACGGTCACTCCGGGGATTTTGGCAACGTTGCTCACGGGCCTGCCTCCTCGAGCTCACGGCGTGGAAGATTCGGGTGCGCGTCTTTCCAGTTCGCTGACCACGCTGGGTGTGGCCGCTCGCGATGGCAGTGTACAAACGGCCATGTTCACCGGATGTCCCGCGACGTCCGAAGCGTTCGGCTTCGCGCGGGGGTGGGACAAGTACCTGGCCATCTCTCCGGTCGAAGGCGCGCCGTCCATCGCGCCGCTGAGTGAGGCCGCCCAGTGGACGATGGAGCACATGAAGAGCGGAGATGCGCGCGCCCTGGTCGTGATCCACGCGAGGGGCGGACATCCTCCCTGGGACGTGACCATGAACGACGCCGCCAAGCTGCCGCCGTCGGAGTACACCGGACCCATGGAGCCGAGGCGAGCGGCCGAGGTGATTGCCCGCGCGCGCGGCAAGCACACACGCTTCCGGTTGACCGAGAACGATCGCACCCGCATGTGGGCGCTCTACGACGCTGCTCTCGAGGGCCAGGATCGCGCGCTGGGTCAGCTCGTCGACGCATTAAAAAAAGCAAGTCTGTGGGACGACACGCTGTTCATCGTTACCGGCGACACTTCGACCAATCCCGACAGCCGCGCGCCGTTCGGCGATGGAGAGGATCTCTCCGAAGATGTTCTCAAAGTTCCGCTCTGGGTCCATTTCCCGGGCGGGGCCCTGGGTGGCACCAAGGTCGCTCTGCCCACCTCGGTGACCGATCTATCGCGATCGGTGCTCGATGCGCTGCGACTTCCCGTTCCCGAGGGATTCGAAGGCATCGACCTTTTTGCCACTGGTTCGGGAACCACGCTTCCGGCCGGTCGCGCCCGCAATGCGACGCTCGGCTCGCGCTACTCGATGCGGCTCGGAGATCTCACGCTCTCGGGCGTCCCCGGTCGTGCCCCGACCCTTTGCGATACGGTCTCTGATCCCAACTGCGAGATCGATCGCATCGACCGAATGCCGCGCGCGGCGTCACTTCTTTTTCGAATGACCTACGACGCCGAGATGGCGGCGCAAAAGGTGAAGCGAGCACGCGAGCCGGCAACCGTCGACGCCAATACCGCCGCCGCGCTACAGGTGTGGGGCCAGTGAGGGAGATTAGCCGAGCCCGGTTAGCGGCCCGGTGCACGCCTCGGGTTTGCCGAAGGTGGTGGCTTCGATGCCCATGGAGTTGATGAGCGAGACCAAGAGATTGCTGTGCGGCGTGTGGTCGGGGAACTTGATGTAGCGCCCGGTACGGAAGCTCTTTTGAGCGTTGCCGGCGAGCACGAACGGCATGGGCTCGTCGGCGTGCGAATTGCCGACGGCGACATCGGTGCCCAGAAGAAGAACCGTGTTGTCGAACAGGGTGCCGTCGCCCTCGGGGATGGCCTTGAGCTTGGAGATGAGGTACGCGAACTGCTCGTTATACCAAGTTTGAATCTTGATGAGCTTGGCCTGCGACACAGTGTCGCTCACGCCGGTATGGCTCAGCGTGTGATGCTCGTCGGGAACATCGAGCCAGTTGAAGGTGTGCTTGTTGCGAGCGCCGCACCATTGCAGCGATGCCACGCGCGTCACGTCGCAGGCGAGCGCGGTGGCGAGCAGATCCATCTGCAGCCGGCCGATGACCGGAAAGTTGTCCTGGTTCGCGAGATCGATGCCGCCCGCAGGTGTGACCGGCGCACATGCGCCGCCGACGATCGTCGTCTGGCTCAGGCGGCTCTCGACGTCGCGGATGGCAGCGAGATGCGCGTCGAGCTTGCGGCGGTCGGCGGTGCCGAGCCTCACGTTGAGACGACTGTAGTCGTTGGTCACCGCGTCGAGAACGGTGGCCCGGTGCTGCTTCAGGGATGCGCCGGCGTCGGAATCACTGGCCAGATCGGCAAAGATCCGACCGAACGCCGCCGACGGATTCTCTTCGGGGGGGATGGGTTGGCCGGCGTCCAGGTACGAAATCCGATGCATGACGTCGGCGCCGCCGAGCTGCACCCCGAACTCGAGTGAGCGAAACTTCGTCGATGCACCGATGGCCGCGGCGATCCGCTGGTCCACCGAAATGCCGTTGGCGAATCCAGCTCGCGAGACGCCATCATTGCCCACCTGAT
>JBBSDY010000099.1:0-9111 GCA_038240245.1 Polyangiales bacterium | reverse complement strand
GGCGATGAGCGACCGGATCTCGGGCAAGAGCTCGGCGTGGTGCTCCGTACGGTTCAAGCCGCGCGTCATGCCTGGAGCGCTCTGATTCAAGATGGGCAACCCCGCCGCGCGGGCGTCGGACCAGCGCGAGGGATCGACCATTTCGACGCCCGCAATTCCCAGGCTCTTGAGCTTGCGGTAGTACGCCGCGGGATCGGGTTGGTCTTTGTAAAAGCACCAGTCAGGAGCGCTCAGCAGGATTTCGGACATGTCTTTTCTTTCCGGTCATCGCGAGCCAGCGGTTACGAGCCCCGCCTCGAAGGGAGCGGGCTTTTGGGAGATCCATTCGGCGAGGTCACGCGCAGCCAGGGTAGCACGCGGATCGCCCGAGGCGGCGTAGCACTGCGATCGCCACGCGAGCAGATCTTGACGCCAGGGGACGTGCGGCTCGAACCCCTCGAGCGTCTTTGCGCAGGGGACGTCGAGCTTGGTCCGCATGGCGATCTTGAGCATCAGATCGAGACGTTGGCCTTCATGCTGGTAGACGGGCAAGGGATAGGAGATCGCCTGGTAGAGCCGCTCGGCAGTGGCGGGATCGGCCTCGGTCACCTCGTCGACCGTGACCAGGGCGTGCGTGCCGATCACGTTCCAGGGCCACGCGTCGTGCCGGTGACGCGCGAACGTGGTTTCGAGCGCAGCAGCCGCCTCTTTCGTCTTGCCCTGCCGCGCCAGCAAGCGAGCGTAAATGGCGTCGGACTCGGTCGGCTGGTAGATGCGCAGCTTCTCGATGTGGGTGCGCGCGCGATCGTCGCCGGCATTCGCCATCGCCTCGGCGAGCGACGCCAGCTCGGTCGGGTTTTGGGGATCGCGGTGCTGTGACAGCCACGAAGAGATCGTCTTGGTCGTGTCGCCTGACAAAAACTGGGCCTGCGCGAACAGACGCGCCTTTTGCTCCTTGTCCAGATAGTCGGGAAGGTCTTCGGGCTCCTCTTCGGCCACCAGAAAGCCCGACCACTCTTCGTCGGCTCGACTCCAGTCGAGATCACCTTCGAATGCAGCGGGGCGATGCTCGAGACGCGAGCGGGCGAGCTTGCGAATCTCCTTGCCGGACAGCGCATCGTTGTCGGCGGCCATGCGAGCGAATCCGAATTCGACGAGCGTGCGATCGTCGGTGTTGAGCCTGCCCTGCTCGGCGGCGGCCAGCGCCTCGGCCATCGACGAGCGCGCCACGTAGTGACCGAAGAACGCCTCGAGATCGATGGCCCGCCACGCGGACGAAAGGGCGCTCTTGTAAGGCTCTTCGGCGATGCGCGCGCGCATCGCGTCGCCGTGGTAGGTGATGGGCGCGCGAGAGCCGACGAGCAAGAGATCGTTGGCCGCAAGCTCCCACGACTCGACAACCGGAAAAACCGAGGCCAGCGTGGCATAGATGGTTCGCACCGCTTGGCCATCGACGTTGTACGCCTGCACCCACTGCAAGAACAGACCGTCGGTGTGCAGGCGCGCAGCGACGGCCTGGTAGTACTCGCGCGTGAAGAGGCTCGCGATGCCAGCCCGGTAAGGGTTGGAGGGCTCGGAAAAAATGATGTCGTAGCTCTCGTGGGTAGTGAGCAGCACCTCGCGAGCGTCGCCGATCGTGATGTGGACCTTGGGGTTATCCATGACGTTGCGGTTGACGCTGAGACAGGCCGTGGCGACACTTTTGATGACCGGTTCGAACTCGACGACATCGACCCGGTCGATGGCGGGAACCGATCCCAGCCAACCTGCCGTGCTGCCGGTACCGAGACCGATGACCAGCGCGTTCTTGGGATTGGGATGAAGGACGGCGCCCACCAGCCCGCCCATCACTTGGGTCGCCGCGTCACCACGCGCGCTCCCGTCGATCTTGCCGTTGACGATGAAGGCCCAGCCGTCGGCGTTGCTGAGCGCGACGCTGCTCTCCACGCCGTCGGCTTGCCAGCGAACCGAGCGACGCTCGTCGTTCATCCACCCGCGCAGCGCGGTCTCCGAGCTCGTCGACTCGGCCTCGACGCGTCCCACGCCGATGGGACTGTGCCGCCACACCGCCGTCGGCCCCGTCGCGCGCAAGAGAAAAAAGATGGCGATCGACGCCGAGAGGGCAAGAGCAACAGGACGCGCACGACGATCCGGAGCGCCGCGGGCCGACAGGAACGCGGCGACGAAGCCCAGCGCCGCGAGCACCCACACCACCGCTCGCCAGCAACCCGGCGCCGTCAACGCGGGAAGAAGGCCGAAGCCGCCCGAGAGCGATCCGACGATGGCCCCCACGGTGTTGAACGCATACGCGAGTCCGGTCTGCCTTCCCACATGCTCACGCCCGCCTCCAAGAAGCGCAATGAGTAGGGGAAACTGCGCGCCCGCAACGAACGCCGCAGGGAGCACCACGAGAACTGTGATGACCGGCCATCCGAAGAGAAGCCCCGTGAAACCAAAGACGCCGAACGAGCGAAGCAGCAGGGTCCAAACCGCGACGCGATCGCCCAGCGCGTAAGGCACCGCCATGAAAAACGCTTCGAAGAGGCACGTCGCAGCAAAGGCGAGCAGCGTGGCGCGGCGATTCCTGCCGAGCGATGCGTAACACGCCCCACCGAGGCCGATCCCGAGCAGCGCGACCGCCAGGATCAAGCCGAAGGTAAACACCGTGCCCCCGAGGATCGGTCCCAACATGCGGTACCAGACCATCTCCATCAAGAAGAACGCGAAACCCACGATCCCGGCCGCACCCAGGGTGAACCATTCGGGCGCGGAAGGGATCGCCCTCGAATCGTCGCTCGGCGCGGGCGCTTGCGACGCGGCCGAAGCGACGGCGGCCGACGCGCGGCGGCCCATACGCTGTGCCAGGAGCGCCACCAGGAGATTCACCGCGCACGCGATCCACAGTGTCATGCGCGTACCGAACCTCTCGAGCATGAAAAACGTGGAGACCGAGCAGCCGACGACGGCGCCCAGGGTATTGACGCCGTAGAGCAGTCCCGTGTTGCGACGCGCGAGATCGTCGTCGGCCTCGACGCCCCGGGCGGCCGCCGGAAGCGTGCCTCCCATGAGGAACGTCGGCGCTCCGAGCACGAGCGCCGACAGCACGAGCCGAGCCGCGGTGCCGACGAAGAGACCGAGCCTGGGCGTGCCACCCAGGGCGATGTACGCAAGGCGAACGAGCCAAAGGAGCAGTGGCGTGATCGCCGCCAAGATCGCGATGAGCATCTCGAGCTGCCCGTAGAAGAGCACCGGCCGCGGATGCCGATCGGCACGTCCGCCAAGGACGAGGCTTCCGGCGCCCAGGCCCGCAATGAAGATGGCGAGCACCGCCGCCGTGGCCGCCGTCGAAGCACCGAAGACCATTCGGAACTCGCGAAACCAGGCAATCTGGTAGATGAGAGCGCACATCCCCGAGCCAAAGAGCAGGGGCGCCAGCTTGCGGGTGGTGGGGGTCATGCGGGGCGGCGCATAGTACACTTCCTCGAATGACGGCACCCGACGCTTTGCAGGCGGCCGTTCAACGGGGCCTGGCCTATGCGCTCGAACCTCGTTTGGCTCCTCATTACGAGCGGCATCTGGTCGAGGAGTGCCACTATCGAACGCACGAGATCATGGCCCGCGAGCTCGCCGCGCTCGTTTCGCCGGTTGGGCTCTTCGTCGATGTGGGCGCGGGCAGCGGCCTGGTCGGCAAAGCCCTCGTCGCCCGGGGGCTCGAGCTCGATCTGGTGGCCATCGACATCAGCCCCGCGATGCTCGATCTCATCGACGCACCCGCTTACGTCGCCAAGCACGTCGCCGATGGAAGTGCGATGCCCCTCGGCGATGCGAGCTTCGATGGAGCGCTGGCCGCGGGGCTCCTCGAGCACATCGTCGATCCCTCTGCGCTCTTTCGCGAAGTGGCACGCGTCGTCAAGCCACGCGGGATCTTCCTGTTTTCGTTCGCACCCAACCAGGACGGCCAAACGCAGCTCTTCGATGCCGAGCAGGGCCTGGTCTCGCACGACGCCCAGCGAATCGAGGAAAGCCTCGCCGCGGCTGGGATGAGGACGGACAACGATATCGACTATGCGGCCTACGTCAATGGATCGCAGGGCCCGGCCTTGCAACGTCTTGTGATCGCCCACCGCCAGCTCGGTGCGGCGCATGCGATCGATTGATGTCCGCCATGCCAAGTATCGATTGGCTGAGGCAGATCGATACTCCTAGAGTCGCCTTGGCATGAAGACCCACCAGCATCGAAACTCGATCACCTCGTATTTGGCTCTGATCATCGCTGCTGGTTGCGCGGGGGCCGACGGACCGCCGGGTCTCACAGGCCCGGTTGGCTCGGTGGGGCCGATGGGGCTGCCCGGTGAGGCCGGTGCGCCCGGCGGACCGGGTGCACTCGGCTCGGTCGATGGCGGCCTCGCTGGCCTTCCGACCTCGTGCCTGTCGCCGTGCCACGGATTCAACGGCATCGTCGAGCAATGGAAGACCAGCACACACTACTCAACCTTCATTTCCAATCTCGGTGGCGCCGAAGTCGCTTCTTGGACCGGCCCTGCTGCTTGTGGCAATTGTCACGCGAACGACGCAATCGAGAAGCGCGTCGCCGGAAGCGTCGGAACCGCGGGCGACGCGGGCGTTGGGCACCTCGCTCAGGGCCAGCTGGAATACCGAGATCTCACGACGGGTGCGCTGGCGGAAACCACGTACGCGGGGCAGTCGAAGGTCGCCTCGGTTTCGTGCGTGACGTGCCACAGCGTGACCGACGCAACCGACCCTCATCGCACCGGCAAAGCGTACGTCGCCGGATCGTTTCCCCTGCGCGTTCCTACCGGTGCCACCGATCAGGCCACGATCGAGAAGAGCCCCGACACGACGGCCGTGACCGGTACGCCTGCAGGGGTGCTCGGAAGCGCGAACGCTTGTGTTTGGTGTCACAAGTCGCGCAAAGATGTGACCAACTACATCGGCGCCGATACCGTGCTAACCAGCTCGCACTGGGGCCCTCACGAAGGACCGCAATCGGACGTCTTCTCGGGCAAGGGTGGCTACCATTTCGCCGCGATGACCTACGGAACCTCGACACACCAACAGAAGCTCACTTGCGTCGATTGCCACATGAGCTCCCCCGCCCCATCGCAGGATGGCGCGGCGACCTGGGCCAATCACTCGTTTTACCCGCAGCTTCGGGCGTGCCTCTCGTGTCACGCGGGCGCGACCACATTCGACATCAACGGCGGCGAGGGACAAATCAAAGCCGCGCTCTTCGAGCTGCAGAAGGTGCTCAACGACGCCGGCTATCTCACGCGCGGTACCGCCGCGCCGTACCCGCCTCTGCAAGCCAGCGAGCTCAGCGACGCGCATTTCGAGCTCGACCTTACGCGCCCGGGCGGCGGCGCCGAAGGAGGCGTCCAGCACCTGACGGCCGACCAGGCCGGTGCGCTCTACAACTTCATCCTCATCGCGCGCGGCGGTGCGCTCGGCGTGCACAATCCCAAGTACAGCAAGCAGCTCATCTTCGACTCGTACATGTCGCTCACCGGCTTGCCGCTCACCACTCTACCCGCGCGCCCGATGTGAGATGCCGCGACGGCTCGTCACGCCAGCCGCGCTGATCTTCGCTGCCCTGGGACTTTCGTGCGCCGAGGATCGATCCACGGGAGGCGGGCCACCGGTCTACGCTGTCGAGATACGGCCGCTCTTCGAAGCGCGATGCGCATCGTGTCACGAGGGATCGGCGCCCAGCGGTGGCTGGCGCGCGACGTCGTTCCTCGATTCCATTGCCTGCGTGGCCTCGGGCGCAGCGGCCTCGGTACCGGTGGGCGGACGAGCACCCATCGTCGCCGCGCTCGATTCACCGGTGCATCGAGCTCTCTTGAGCGGCGTCGAGATGTCGACGCTACAAGCGTGGGTGTCGGCGGGAGCTCCCGCGTTTCGGGGAACGACTCACGCGCCCGGCATCGTCGATCCCCGCTCGCCAGCGTGGCACGGCAAGCTCCTGCGCGATCAGCACTGGGCGCCGATGCTCGACGGCAACGATGCGAACGCCTGCGGGCGGTGTCATGAAGGTTCTGCGTCACGACCCCCCGGGATTACGACGCCAGCGCCGGGCGCTACGGCATGCACGACGTGCCACGATCAGGACAAGGGCGTGCTCGCGTGCGACACGTGCCACGGCGACAAGGGTCGCTTTTCCCCTCCCCGCGATCCGTGCTTCTTTCCCGTCGATGCTACCCAGGTCACCGCGCACCTGCAGCCATCGGCCATGCAGGCCAACCTGGTGTGCTCCACCTGCCATCCTGTTCCTGGAGCCGAGGTCATCGGAGGGCTCCACGGAAATGGCACCGTCGATCTCGGCGACGGAAGCGGTCGCTGCGGGGCGTGTCACGGAACCGGCGACGATCCATGGCCCAGAACCGGCGCGCATCCTTCGCACAAATCGCCGAAGCTGTCGCTCGCGATCGCGTGCGCCGAGTGCCACGCTGTGCCCTCGACCATCGTCGCTCCTGGGCACCTGAATGGCGTGGTCGAGATCGCTTTCTCCGGGCGAGCCATTGCGCGCGACGCGCCGGCCACATGGAACGGAACGACTTGCAGCTCTGTCGCGTGCCACGGAGCCAAGCTGACCGACGCACCCGCGGTCACGCCGTCGTGGAATGACACGTCGCACGCCGCGAGCGCCTGCGGCGCGTGCCATGGCCTTCCTCCGACGCAGCATACCGCAGCCACCTCGTGCGATCGGTCGACATGTCACAGCGAAGAGGTCGTTCGCACCTTCACCAGCCTGGCCATCTCCGAGGGCGGCAAGACTTTGCACGTGAACGGCACCCTCGATCCGCCACGCTGACGCTTCGATCACGATCGCCGCGACCAGCGGCTATCGTCGAAACACGTGGCACCCGGTACAGACCGCTGCCTGCGGCTGGTGGTTCTGACGATCGACGTGGCACGAGCTCGTGCACGTCGCGCGGTCCGAGCTCGGCGGATTGTGCGCCGTGTGGCACTGGGTGCACTTGGCGTGCGCCGGTGCGGTGTGGAGGGCAGGAAGCGATTTGGGTTGATGGCAGCTCACGCACGACGGTGCAGCGGCGATCCCCTCGGGGCCGTGCGCGCGATGACACGTCTCGCACCCGGCGGGGAGGTTGGCGTGCAAGACCTGGCTCTTGTTTTGATGACAGCTCTTGCACGTCGTTGCCTGCGGAAGCAGCGTTCCGGCGTGCGGCTCGTGACACGTCGCGCATTTCTGATGACCCGCGGTTGCGGTCGCTGCTTCTTTGGTGTGGCAAGTGCTGCACGCCGGCGCCGGAGAAGGCCTGTGAGCCGACCGTCCGTGGCACGAGCCGCAGTCGGCATGACCGCGGTTTTGGGCGACCAAGGAAATCTCACTGGCGTGACAGCCCGTGCACAGCGTCATCTTCGATGCAGGCGTCGGAAACGAGTGAGGAACATGGCAGTTGGTACACACGAGGCCTTTGGCGTGGGTGTCCCTGTCCGTCGCTCCGATGTGCTCGTGGCAGCTCGTGCAAGCGCTGGCCTTGGTCGTCGTGTCGGTACCATGAGGAACGTGGCACGCAATGCACTCGTCTTTGCCCCGATGATCGACGTGCACCTCGGAGTGGCATTGTCGGCAAGAATTGGCGGCAGCGCCGGGAGCGTGGGGCGTGTGGCAGCCGGTGCACTGCGCGTGCGGCATCGGACCCTCGGTCACCAGCGATGCGAGCAGCGTCGGCTTGGCACCGTGGCAGCCCTGGCATGTTCGCGCCCCTGTCGCCGTGAAATCGTGCGGTTTGTGGCAGGTGAGACAGGAATCGTGACCGGCTGGCTTGGGGCCCCGGGGAGTCGCGTGGCAGCTCGAGCACGTGTCGCGCGCAGCCATGGCGGGAGCGTGGGGCTTGTGGCAGTCGAGACAGTCCTGGCTCTTCTCGTGGTTGGCGTGCGACAGCGATTTTTCGGTGTGACACTCCGCGCACGGCTTGGAAGTCACCGCGGGGGTCTCGTGCGTTTGATGGCAGGATTGACAATCGATCGTCCGGTGCGTGGTCACCGCGGCGACCAGCGCCTGCGCCTCGGCGTGGCAACCGATGCACGTGGGAACGACTTGCCCCGGGATAAACGTATGACAGACGAGACAATCGGTTTTCTTGCTTCCACCGTGATGCGTCTGCCCCGATTCTTTGGTGTGACAGTGCGTACAGACGGCAACGTCGGGCTTCTGAAACCCCCCGCTCGTCTGGGTGTGGCAGTCAGTGCAGACGATCGTTCCCTTGCCAACGTGTTGCACGTGCCCGGCGCTCGTGCGGTACTCGGTCCAAGAAGGAGGCACCAGCTCGGGGGGCAAGGCGGGCGGACTGTGCGGGAAGGTGCGGACGAGCGCGAGCACGGCGCCCGCGAGCACCGCGACGATCACGGCCGCCAACCACAAGAAGGTCTTGCGCGCCGGGGTCATCAAATGCCCGCGTGACAGAGTCGGCACGGAAGATCTCGCACCTTGTCCTTGACGCTCGTGAAACCCGGACCGTGCGGACTGCCACCAGGCCCGCCCACGTGATGGCAGCCAACGCAGAGCTGTTCGCCCGCACCGCCGTGACACGAGGCGCACGAGACAGGATCGATCCGCGCCTGCATTCCGTGCTCGCCACCGCCGCGACCGGCCGTGATCCAGCCAGGCGGGTGCGGACTTCGCCCGCCTGCAGCGCCGGCACCGACCCCCGACGCCGTGTGACAGTCGTTGCACGATCGCTCGCTATGGCAACTGATGCAGAGCCCGGTTTGCGCGCGCGCCTCATTGGCGTGATGAGATCGGAATCCAGCCCGATGCAGACCCGACAGTCGCACCTCGTCGAACGTCAGACGCGCCGGAAGAGCCGGGACATTGACCCCGTGACAGGCCGCGCACGATCGCTCGCTGTGACACGTGGAGCAGAGATCCCGCGCGCTCGCCGCGCGCACTCCATGCTCGCGCAGCCAGTCCCCGTCGTGCACCAGGTGGCTCGCGGGCAGGGTTTTCTCGGCCTGGAGATCGACGTGACAACCGTCACAGTCGCGCATGGCCCATTGGTTCTCGTGCTGGTGGCAGCCGAAGCAGGTAGCCATCTTGGGACGCAGCGTTTGCGGTTTCTCGAGACCGACGTCCACGTGGCAGTGAAT
>JBBSDY010000098.1:0-9153 GCA_038240245.1 Polyangiales bacterium | reverse complement strand
CCTGCGGAAATGTGGCGCTTGGCGGAGCTCCCTCGGCAATGATGCTCGACCAGCTGAAGGTGGGAGTTCCCGTCGTCGGAAAGCGAACGAAATATTTGACCGCCGTCGCTGCCGATCCCAGGTTGTCCCATTGCAGCACGGGGGCCTTCACGGCACGCGGAAACACGGTGTTGGCGTAGGGATAAAGCACCTTGGCCGTGTCGGTGCCGGCGGCGGTGCCGTCGAAGAGGGCCGCCGTGGCCGCGGGTACCAGGGATTTGTCCTGCACCGACACGACGACCGTGGCCGTGGTCGTCGCCACCCAGCTACCAGCATACGCGGTCACCGTCATGTTCGCGGCCACCGGTACGTAGAGTCGGAGCGTGCCGTCGGACCCGACTGCAGCGGTGTCCTCGTTGCTCACCGACCAGGCCGCGGGAACGGCACCCTTGGCGCAGCTCGCGGGTGACAGCTTGGCCGCGAACGCAAGCGTGTCGGGCACGGTGACCAGCGGCGAAATGCTGGTGACCGTGATCGTCTGCGGTCCGGGGCTGATGGTCAATCCGCTGCAGGGATTGGTGCCCGCTCCGCCCTCCTGTTGAATGAGGACGAGCCCACCGTCGGCCACGCCAAGACCGACCCCGGCGTCGAGACCGGTCGCGTTGTCGATGACATTGAGACAGTAGGGATCGCAGGGATTGTTGACGCACGCGCTCGGCGTCCCGAGCGTGAGCGTGCGCGCGGCGGGAACCGGCACGCTCATTTCTCCGGAGATGCGGTCGCCGGTGCACGCACCCCAGCGCCCATCCACGCAGGCGCGTTTACCGAGCGAGCAGGAAACGTAGTTGCCCGACTGCCGGTGCACCTGGCCGCAGTCGATGACCGCACCGTAGGACTCGCAACTACACCCCTCGTTCGGGGTGGCGCACAGATCGCCCGGGGCCTGCGCGTCCGGACGGTCGAGATTTCCGTAGTCGTCGCGGACCGACGACGCGGAGGGCGATCCCTGGCTGCAGGCGGGAACCGATACCGCTACAGCAATGACTCCAAGAGCCGCTCCCAGTCGGAAGCGCTCGGTCGAGCCTGGCCATGAAGATCGCAAGGGCGTTAGTCGACTACCACGGCGGATTTTCTCAGTACCTGAGTGAAATGCTGTGGGATTTCTACATCTTTTGTCACCTCACCCAACGCCCAGGTGCGGTGGTTACCCCCGTTCACCTACCCGGCGAATGGGCGCGTGTTTCGCACTCGAGCGCGAGGTCCTGGATCCCGCGTGCGCGCAAGGCGTGCGCCGCGGCTCGCCACGCCGCGCCGCGTTCGGCTTCGCGCCCTCCCCTGCCTACCGATTCCAGCCGTGCATCGACGCTGCGCGCAAACGCCGCCATGGCTCGCTCGCTCTCACCGGCCAGCGCCCACAACGCGCCAAGCTCGAGCGCGAGTGAGGCCATGAGCCGCTCGTGGCCAGGGTACATGGGGCGCGCAAGCTCGCGAGCGAGCGACTGCGGATCGGCCGAAGCCGCGGCGCGTCGCGCGGCGATCTCGGGCGGTGGCGCCATGTCATCGGGGACGCCCGCTCGCGCACAAAGGTAGCCGACCACATCGCTGGCGACGCGTTCGAAAACGCCGAGATCGTCCACCCCCGTCTCGAGCGCGCCTCCCCGTGCCCGCTCGCCACGAACGTCGAGATCGAGCACGACCACGATGTCGCGTCGCTCGCCGACGATGACGAAATCGTCTCCCCACGCGAGGCCCTTCTCGAGAACGAGCCATTCGGTCACATCGCGCAGCTCACCCCGTCCGAACAGGCGTGTCCCGTCGTCGAGCTCGAGACCGTCACACGCGGCGTAGAGAGCGGACAAATCGGGCGGCTCGGCGTGGACGATGGGCCACGAAACGTCGCGATGCGGTTTTTTCTCCAGCACCCTGGGCGACCCCAACAGGCGCTCGACGCGGCTCGTGTGGATCCCAACCGGGGGCATGCACTATCTTCTAGCACCCCGGGACCGATGCCGAGCGAGCCGCGATGGTGACGACGACCGACGAAACGGGGTGGCTATTGGTCATCGATGCGCCGGTGCTCGCGCCGAGCCGGGGCGCACCTTTTCCTCTTTCTCGACCCATCCTCGGGTTGCCCGTGCCGCTACGTCTCGCGCTCACGGCGCAGGCAACCGGCGCCCGGGCCATTGCGCTCCCGGACGGACCGGCCCACGAGGAGCTGGGGCGCCTTCTCGGCGACAGTCGCCTGCGCTTGCGCGTCATCGACGAAGGCGATCGGCCGAGCCTCCTCGAGTTTCGTGCCACCTCGCCCTCGATTCGCGCCCCGGCGAACCTGGTCATCCCCCGTGCCGCTCTCGCCGCCGTACGCGATCAGGCAACTGGCGAATTCATATTGCCCGCCGATGCGCCCGGCACGGTGCTGGTGTCCGATGGGGCATCGGCTCGAGCGGCAAGACGAGCCCTTCTGCGCTCGCTGCGCAAGCCGCAGGACGGCTGGACGTCGAGGTACTTGAACCGCCACATCTCGCTCGCCATCACCCGGTTTCTGGTGGCGACGCCGCTTCGCCCCAACCAGGTCTCGCTCGGAATTCTGGGAGTTGGCCTTCTCGGAGCCTGGCTCGCCAGCCGGGGCACGTACGCATCGATGCTCACTGGCGCCGTGCTCTTTCAGGCGCAGAGCGTTCTCGACGGCTGCGACGGCGAGATGTCGCGACTGACGTTCCGCGGGTCGACGCTCGGCGAGTGGCTCGACACGATCGGTGACGATCTCACCAACTATGGGTTCTTCGCCGGCGCGGCGTGGGGCCTTTATGCGACGACCGGCCATGCGCTCTACCTCGCATTGGGCGCGCTCACCGTCTCGTGCGGTCTCGTGGGGAGCGGCCTCGAATACCGCTACCTGGTGAGCATCGGGTCGGGCGATCTCCTCAAGTACCCGCTCGGCATCGGCAACGCGCCCTCAAGCGGCGCGGACGATTCCCCCAAGTCGGCGCTCGGCCGGGCCCTCGACGCCATTTCCCCGCTTTTCAAGCGCGACACGTTCGTCTTGCTCACCTTGGTGGGAGCCGCCCTGGGCTGGCTTGGTCCCTTTCTGGCGGTTTTCGCGGCCGGCGCCGTCGGCGTTCTTTGGGCCGTGATCAAGGCCGAGCTTCGCATGGCGCGGGAGCGAGTTGACCCCATACCCCCCCGCGACTAGCGTGTCGGCTCGGTTTCACCCTCTGGAGATTTTGCGCTTATGAGCGGGCACTCGAAGTGGGCCACAATCAAACACAAGAAGGGCGCCCTCGACGCCAAGCGCGGGAAGCTCTTCACCAAGCTCATCAAAGAGCTCACCGTGGCCGCCCGAATGGGCGGAGGCGATCCGACCGGCAACCCCCGCCTGCGCAAGTCCATCGCCGACGCCAAGGGGCAGTCGATGCCCAACGACACCATCAACCGGGCCGTCAAGCGCGGCACGGGTGAGCTCGAAGGCGCCGCCTACGAAGAGGTTCTCTACGAGGGAACCGGGCCCTCGGGCACGCTCTACCTCGTCGAAGGCATGACCGACAACCGCAACCGCACCGTTGCCGAGATCCGCAAGATCTTCGAAAAGCACAACGGCCTGCTGGGCGGCGCGGGCACCGCCGGGTGGGCCTTCGGTCGCAAGGGAACCATCCAGATCGTCAAGTCGGCAGCCACCGAAGACCAACTGATGGAAGTCGCCGTGGGCGCGGGAGCCGACGACTACAGCGACGCGGGCGAAGAATGGTTGGTCACGACGCCGGCCGATCAGCTCGACGTGGTGGTCAAAGCGCTCGAGGCGGCCACCATCCCGGTGAAATCGAGCAGTCTCGGCTACCTGCCCAAGAACAAGAAGATGATCGCCGGGCGCGACGCCGAGGTCTGCTTGAACCTCGCCGAAGCCGTCGACGATCACGATGATGTGCAGAACGTCTATTCCGACTTCGATATCTCCGACGAAGAGATCCGCAGGATCGCGGGCGAGTAGCTCAGCGCAGTCGCCACAGCGGAAACTGAATCGCAACGCACCACGTGAAGAGCGCGTGCGAGAACAGCGCCACCGGCAGCCGGCCCGTACGAGCCACGACGAGCCCCCATACCAGGCCACAGCCGAGCGCGGCGATGACGATCAGCGGGTTGGGACCGGCGAACGGATCGCGAAGCAAGAACACGCTCGGCAGGTGGGCCAGGGCGTAGAGGGCCGCGGTGACCGGCCACGCGCGGCGGGTGCCGAGGCGCTCCTCGAGCGCAGAGAACACGAGCCCGCGCCAGGAAATCTCTTCGAGAATCGCGACAGCTGCGACGGCGAGGCTGATGTACACCACCCGGTGCTGGAGGGCCTCGGGATCGCCGATCTGCAGGTAGATGCGCATGATCCACGTTTCGCGAACCGACCCCTTGGGGGCGATGAACATGCACGCGGCGATCGCGCCCATGTAGAGCATGACCGTCCCGAGGGCGCCGAAGGTGAGATCACCGGATCGCGGCCGAAGCTTTTCGGAAAGCGTTCCGTCGCGCCGCATCTGCAGCACGGCCAGCACCGACAGAACGGCATAGAGCGCTCCGGGCGCGGCGAGCACGAGCGTCGTCCCCGCGGCATCGGGGCGCATGGCGACGCTCATCGACGCGGCCACCATCGCCGCAACCACCAGGGCGATCAGCACGTCACGATGCCTCGCGCGGCAGACAGAGCGCGCACGCGATCGAGAATCCGGTCGGCGAGATCCATCTTGCTCATCGGGGAAAGCGAATCGGCACCGGCGTCGGTGACGAACGTAGCGCGGTTCGTGTCACCGCCGAAAGCCTCGGCCGCGGGGTTGGCGACCACGAAATCGATCTTCTTTTCGGTGAGCTTTTGGCGCGCATACGCCACCAGGGCGCCCAACTCGGCAGTTTCGACGGCGAACCCGACCAACAGCGGACGCGAACCGGTGCGCGCGTTGCCGATGTCGGCCAGAAGATCGGGATTTCGTGTGAGATCGAGCGACGCCTTGTCACCGGCTTTTTTGATCTTGGTGGCGTGACGCTCGCGCGGTGCGTAGTCGGCCACGGCCGCCGCCATTACCAGGACATCGGCCGATCCGAGATCGGGACCCATGGCCGCGGCGAGCGCGGACTGCATGTCGAGTGTGCTGCGGACGTCCACGCGGGTGACCCCGATGGGCGTGGCAAGCTCGACGGGGCCGGCAACGAGCGTCACCTCGGCGCCGCGCCGCGCCGCGCGCTCGGCAATGGCAAAGCCCATACGGCCACTGGATCGGTTGCTCAAGAAGCGCACGGGATCGAGATCCTCCACGGTGGGTCCTGCAGTGACGACCACGCGCAGCCCGGCGAGATCGCGCGCGGCTCCGATTTCGCGCAGCGCGGCAGTGACGATGTCGGCGGGATCCGCCAGGCGACCTATCCCCGATTCACCGGAGGCAAGCGCTCCCTCGACCGGTCCGATGAGCTTGATTCGACCGTCGGAGAGCAGGGTTGCAACATTGCGTTGCGTGGCGGGGTGACGCCACATGCGGGTGTGCATCGCCGGCGCCACCAACACCGGACACGCCGCCGACAGCACGAGTGCCGCGACGATGTCATCGGCGCGGCCCTGCGCCAGGCGCGCGAGCGTGTCGGCCGTTGCCGGAGCGATGAGAACCAGGTCGACCGAGCGCCCGAGATCGACGTGCACCTCTCCTGGGTACGCGGCATCGAACATGTCCCTGACGACGGGCGTGCCGCAAATCCCCGAGAGCGTGAGCGCCCCCACGAAACGCTCGGCCGACGACGTCATCACCGGCTTGACCTGGGCGCCCGCGGCCATGAGACGGCGCGCGATCTCGACCGCCTTGTAAGCGGCGATGCTTCCCGAGATGGCGAGCGCTACGGTGGGCATCAGGGGGAGGTTAGCGCAGATGCCTGCCCGCGGCTCGAGACCCTTGGCGGCGGCGTGGACGTGCTGCGTCGTCGTCGCTAGCCGGCGGGCAATCGCCGGTGCACGTCTGCTCGTCGTCGTTGGCGCGACGCTTGGCCACGTAGTGTGAGAAGCCCGCCTTCTCGGTCCAGCCGTACTCGCCGGTCTTGCCTGGCTCGCGGACCTCGACCATGCCGCCTCCTCCGCGCTGGCTGCCGGGATCGAGCGTCGTGCCCGCCGATCCCTTCACATCGGGGCCTTGCAAGAGCACGAGGTAATCGTCGGCGACGTATTCCGGGTGGGGATCGTCGGCGACCGCGTCGGCGTCTCCTCCCTCGGCGGTTCCCACGCGAACGATCTGGTTGGTGGGGGGATAGCTGTCGTTCCACCGCTCGCGAACGGCGAAGGCTCCATCGCGAACGATGCGGTACCGATGGGTGCGAAACCCGGGAATGCCGCGCTGAGAAAGAACGCGCGCCCCCCGGGGGAGCTTCGGATCCTGTCGCTCGAGCTCGGCGAATGGAACGACCTCGTCGATCTTGCGCACGAAGGTGACGGTGCGGCCGCGACGAGGACCGAGGATCTCCGCGCGCACGAGACCATCGCGCACCGTTTCGTGGAGCACGACAGGGTGATCGAACGAGTTGCGCAACCGCAGCGTGATGGTCGGGTACACGACCGTCGCATCGAGACCCATCTTGATGTAGAAGCTCGGCCGCGTGTGCGGGTGGCGCTCGACGACGTCGAGGCCGGCGAAGAACGCCGCGCCGTGAAGCGTGCCGGCGATCTGGCACGTGCCGCCGCCGATGCCGTCGACGAGCTCGCCCTGCGCGATGACCGGCGCGACCTTGTAGCCGTTGGCCTCGTCGCGCGGCCCGACCACATCGTTGAAGTCGAATGTCTCGCCCGGCAAGATCACGTGACCGTCGAGCTTGGACGCCGCGAGCCGCAGGTTGAACGTGCGCGCCTCGTGCTTCTTGTCCGTTGCGTAGTGCGTCTCGAACCAGCCGAGGACCTCGCCGAAGCTGACGCCCCCCATCTGCACGGTCGCCAGACGCGGAGACTGGCTGTCGTAGGCGGCCGTCACCTCGGCGGCGCCCTGGCCGACGGCAGCGTCCAGGCGAGCGAGCGTGCCATAGACGTCGATCCACAGCCCGGCTTGCTCCGGCAAGAGGCGCTTGGTCTCGAGATCGAACCGGGCGTCGAGGGGCGCGCGATCGACCTCGTCCTTGAGCTTGTACAGCACGGCGAGCCCCTCCTTTTGACGAAGGGTCAGCGGGATGGGAAGGGTGAGCGGCGCGCCGGGCAGGGCCGAGCGCCTCATCGCGCTGTCGGGATCGCGCACCTGCGCGAGGAGGGCGCCCAGCCGCACGCGATCGATCTCGACCCCCAAAAGGGAGCGCGAAAACGAACGTTTCTCGGCCCTGTCCCCGCGCGGTAGCACGATGGCGACCGGACCCTGGGCGTACCTGCGAATGGCCTCGAGGGCCTGCCCGTCGCCCGCGGGGCCAAGCGAAATCTCCTGCCCTGCGACGAAGACGCGCGGCGGTGCTAGGTTCGGCTCGGTCCGCCTCTTCAAGAACGGCCACGCCACCAAAGCCAGCGCCAGCGCGAACAAAACGAAGCTTGTGGCGAGCAGGCCGCGGCGCATGGCCCATCTTGGAAAAAGGTCCGGTTTCCGGGCAAATAAACGACCAAGATTGTTCCAACCTCGTTCCACGCCATGCCCCAGGCCCAAAGTCCCCTCTTATCGAAGCTCGACACCCTCCCGGCGCAGCCCGGGTGCTACCTCTTCAAGGACAAGAAGGGCGAGGTCGTCTACGTCGGCAAGGCCAAGAGCCTGAGGTCGCGCGTCAAAAGCTACTTTCAGCAGTCCTCGGGCGACGAGCGCTACTTCATCCCGCTGCTCCAGCGCACGGTGGGCGACTTCGAGACCATCGTCACCGCCTCCGAGAAAGAGGCGGCCATCCTCGAGGACAGCCTCATCAAGGAGTACAAGCCTCGCTACAACGTCAAGCTGCGCGACGACAAGAGCTACCTCTGTCTTCGCATCGACACCAGCCACGAATGGCCCCGCGTCGAGCCGGTACGCCGGCCCTCGCCGGACGGCGCCCGCTACTTCGGACCCTACCATTCGGCCACCGCCGCCAGGCGCACGTTGCACCTGGTCAACAAGCACTTTCAGCTGCGGACCTGCTCGGATCAGGACCTCGCCCAGCGCAAGCGGCCGTGTTTGCAGTACCAGATTCGCCGCTGCCTAGCGCCGTGCGTCTACGAGGTCGACAAGCAGTGGTACCAGGACCAAACGCGGGCGGTCGGCCTGTTCCTCGACGGGCGGCACGACGAGCTTTCGAGGGAGCTAGCGCTTCGCATGAAGGCGGCGTCGAACAACCTCGAGTTCGAGCTCGCCGCGACCTACCGCGACCAGCTTCGCGCGGTGGAGGCCATTCGTCAGGAGCAACGCGTGGTCGCCATCAAGGACGTCGACCAAGACATCGTCGGGTTCTATCGCGAGGGCGATCTGATCGAGATTGCGGTGCTCTTCATTCGCAGCGGCCGGGTGACCGACACCGCGCATTTTCCCATGCACGGCGTCGAGCTGCCCGACACCGAGGTGGTGGGCGCGTTCGTGTCGCAGTTCTACGGCGAAGGGGGCAACGCCGTGCTCATCCCCGACGAGGTGGTCGTCCCGATGAGCTTCGACGGCGACGGCGGCGTTGCCGATTGGCTTTCCGAGCGGCGGGGAAAGCGCTGCGAGATCCTGGTGCCCCAGCGCGGTGCGCGCGTCGATCTCGTCGCCCTCGCCCGCGACAACGCCGAGCACTGCTTCCGTGAGCAGCGGCGGGCCGCGGTCGACGTCGAGGAGCGCTTGGCCCAGCTCCAAAAGCGGCTTCGCCTCGACACCTTGCCGCGCCGCATCGAGTGCTGCGACATCTCGCACCACGGCGGAACGGATACCGTCGGCGCGATCGTCGCGCTTCTGAACGGTCAACCGGACAAAAAGAGGTACCGCACGTTTCACGTGCGAACGGTCGCCGACGGCGACGACTACGGAGCGATGTACGAGGTCTTGGCGCGGCGCTTTCGGCGTGGGCGGGCAGCCGAGCAGGCCAAGCAGAGCGCGGGAACCGAGAGCGAAGCCGAGGCAGAGGGAACACGGGAACGGATCGACTGGGATTTGCCAGACCTGTTCGTCGTGGACGGCGGCCGCGGCCAGCTCAACGTAGCGCTCGCCGCGGCCCGAGATTTGGGCTTGCACGAGCTCTCCATCGTGGGCCTGG
>JBBSDY010000097.1:0-9170 GCA_038240245.1 Polyangiales bacterium | reverse complement strand
CGGTGGGGGCGCGCTGGGCGAGGGCCCCGGCGCCTCCATCGGTGGAGGCGGCGCCGAGGGCGAGGCGACGAATCCCGTCTCGGGGGCTCCGGTCTCCTTGCGCGCCTCGGCCGCCATCGCACCGCCGGGGTTCGCTTTGAGATACTCGTGCCATCGGGGCGCGAGCTCACCGGTCCGCGCGAGCTCCTTTGCATAGTGAGCGGCGAGCTGCATGGCCCGATCGTGGCCCGGCGCCACATCGAGAGCGGCCATCGAGTAAAGAAGACCGTGCTCGCCATCGTACATCTCGGCGAGCGTCACGAAGAGATCGGCAGCTTCCTGTCGCTCGGACGGCGAAACCGGATCGCCTCCTTGAATGCGATCGAGAATCGAGGCGCCGAGCTCCTGAATGAGCGCGGGATCTTCGGCCGCCACCGCGCGGGCCTGCCGAAGAACGGTCGTCGCACCCTCGCGATCGCCGGCGAGCTTGCGGACGTCGGCCTCGTCTCGATAAAGAGCGAGCTTGCGCTCCGGATCGTCGATGATCGCCTGCTCCATCGCGAAGAGCGGCACTGCATCCGACCACTGCTCGGCCTGCTTGTAGAGCTCGCGAAGCGCGTAAACCGCGTAGGCCGACGTCGTGTCGAGCTCGATCGCCCGCTTGTAGTTTTCGACGCCCTTCTTGGGGGACGAAAGCGGGGCCTCGCTCCAAAGGCGACCGAGCTCTTCGTGGATTCCGGCCAGGTGCAGCTTGAGATCGGGGTTTTGTGCGGCGAGGGGGCCCAGGGCCTTGGCGCGCCGCTCGAGGAGGGCAACGAGGGCCTTGTGCTCCCCTTTGTCGCGGTAGAGCTGCGCAAGCCGCTCGGCAGCGGTCTCCTGCGTCGGGTCCTTGTCGACAGCCATCATGAGCACGCGGGCGGCGCGGTGGACATCGCCCAGCGTGATCGACCAGACATTGGCCGCTTCGCTCAGCCAGTGACTCGCGTAGGCGGGATCCGATGTGGAATTGCCCACTTTCTCGAGAAACACAGCGTACGACTTGGGATCGGCGTTGCCGGCGTTGTGCGCGTAGGCGAGGGCCTCCTGGTCGTGGGGGTTGGCGACCAGCCGCTGCACCAAGACATCTATCTCACTGGCGTCCATGGGCAACCGGGACGCTATCACGCGAACAAACCCAGGGGCAACGCCAACCGGTTGACCCAAGGGGGGAGCCTAAAGCGGCGACAAGCGCAAGGATTCTGGAGCTTCGAGCGATTCGACGGTGGTACCGAACGAACCTGGGAGGGCCTCGGGAGTCCGCCCCAGAGCTTGGACGAGATTCGCGCGCGGCAAGCGCTATACTCCGGAGTGTTGGACCACGGCGACGACGCTCCCATACCCGACCCGTACCTTTCGCCGCCAGCGGCAGGCTCGCCGCCCAGCGTCATCGAGGTGCCGAACCAGCCCGCGCCGCCGGCGCCAGCGGCGGCCGTTCAAGCTTCTCTCCCGCCTTCAGCCAACTACGAGGCCGCCGTTCGGGGCGTCGTGCAGAGTCCTCCGGCGGACGTCTCTTTTTCCCCCCCGGCAACCGGCGCCGTACCCGATCCGCCCTACATCCCCACGGCGATGCCGGGAGCCCTCCCCTATCGAGGCGTGCCCGGCAGCCCGTACGCCACGTGGGCGTTGGTGGTGGGGGTTCTGGGCATCATCTGCATCGGTGCCGGCCCCATCCTCGGGGTGATCGCCATGGTCTTGGGAGTCCTGGGCTGGCGACAAGTTGCAAGAAGCAACGGCGTGATGCGCGGCCGCATGTCCGCGGGCCTCGGCATCGCCGCCGGGGTTTTCAGCATCGTGTTCTTCGTCGGTGAGGTGGCGATCTATCTTTCCCTCGCGCGATCGCCACGGGTAGCGTCGGCGACGCCGAACGCGCGAGGGGCGCAAGAGCCTCCTGCGTCGGTGGTTCCGAGCGATGACGATCCGGCAGGAGCACAGAGCACGACGACCGAGCCACCGTCCACGACGAACACCGTGACGACCGTGGGCAACATCACGGTGGTCGACATCGCGCTCGGCGTCTCGTCACTTTCGAGCGAGCTGCGTCAGCAACATGCAGAAGCGTCGGCCCACGGAGAGCGCTTGCTCCTCGAGACGACGTCGGGTGACTGCGCGCCCTGCCAGGGAGTCGCCACGGCTCTGTCCGATCCGCGTATGCAAAATGCGCTCGACCATGTGCGTCTGGTGCGGGTCGATCGCGAGCCCTTCGAGGAAGATCTGGCCGAGCTTCAGATCCCTTCACGACCGTTTCCCGGATTTTTTCTGCTGGATTCGGACTTGCGAGTGAGTGACGGCATCAACGGCGGCGAGTGGGACGACGACGTGGCCATCAACATTGCACCGGTGCTCGGCCCGTTCGTACGCGGCACCTTCGTCAAGCGGCGGTCGCCTTTCGGCAAGAAGCTGCCGCGACCGGGCGGAACGGTGCTCTAGTTAGCGGGGCTGCGACATGCGGCCCCGCCAAAACTTTGCAGCCTGTGTTCAGGCGCCACCGCCGGCGCTCAAGTTTCGGCCGCACCCGACGAAAAACCAGTCGGACGGGTTGCTCCGTCGCTTCTTCCTACGTATCGTTCCTCCCTCATGCAGCAGGCTCAGCCTCTCACCAAACCGACGTCCACGAGCAACGCGATTCCCGATTCATTGCGCCATGAAATGGAGAAACGCCGCTCGTCGGGCCACGCCTTCAACCTGAAGGAAGCGGTTGGCATCATCGTCCCGCTCTGTACGGACATCGCCCAGCATCACGCGCGCGGCGAGCGACTTTTCGTTCACCCGTCGTCGATTCTCCTTACTGGTGGCGGCTTTCCCCACATCGCGCCCGAGCTCTCGTCCACTCTGCCGACCTTGCAGCGCGATCGGGCATGCCTGGCTCCCGAAGAGCGGCAAGGCCAGCCGGGCGATGCGCGCGCCTCGGTCTTCACGATCGGCGCCATCCTCTACGAGCTCTTGACCAACGAGGTCGTGGGTCCTGCCATGCGCCGGCCCACCCAGATTCTTCCCGGACTTCCTCCCGCGGTCGAGGTGATCCTGGGCAAGGCGCTGGTCACCGATCGTTCCCACCGGCCCGACGATCTCGGGGCGCTCGCGCAGGCGCTTCACCACATGGCGCCTGCCACTTCGATTCCGCCGCCACCTGCCGACGAAACTCACCTCGACCATGGCTCCGACTTCGATGTCGACGTGTCGCTTTCGATGTTACCACCCGACACGGGGCAACACGCGGCTGCGGTCGCCATCAAGATGCCCGGCGGTGCGGCGCCCGCGCCGCTGCGCGTGGCGAACTCCGGCCCCGATCCCTACGCCATGGCCGTCATCGAGGCGCCCAAGCCCGCGATGCACGTCGACGATCCCACGGCGCGGCTCGGCGATCTAAAGGCACGCCTCGAGGCCGATCCGCGGCCACGCTACGTCGTCATCAAGGACGGCATGGATCACGGTCCCTTCAACGCCGTCGAGCTCTTGCAGCAGATTGGCTCGCACGCGTTCATCGCCTCGAACATCTTGCGCGATACGTTTTCGAACGATGAGAAGCCCATCGAAGAGTGGGAAGAGTTCGCATCGTTCGCCGAGCACTCGCTGCTCAACCGCGAAATCGTCGCCGAGAAAAAGGCCATCGAGCAGGTCGTCGTGGCCGAAGCCAAAGGCAACCGCTACAAGACCCTCAGCGGCGTCGTCGCGCTGATGGTCATCCTGGGTGGGCTCGCGGTCTGGTTTTTCAAGGTGCGCGGCGCACGCAACGACGCCATCGCCGTCGAGGGTGAGCAAGGAATCAACATTGAGTCGGCGGGCGGTCTCAAGGGCGAGGGCAAGAAGGCCGGCGCACGCGTCGGCACCGGGCCCGGCGGCATCCCCATTCTTTCGGGCGGGATGAGCTGCGAGCAAGCCCGCGCCCGCTACATCGAAGAGATCAACGTGGGCGGCGCCAGGGGCCAGGCCGATCTGACGGCCGGCCAGTTCTCCGGCGTACTCAGCAACGGCGCTTACGTCGTGGCCTGCGGAGCACCGCAGAGCATGCACGTCACGGTGTGCGCCGCGGTGCAAAACGGGCGCGCCGTGGGCGTCACCGTCACGACCGACCCGCCGAGCGGTGGGATTGCGGGTTGCATCGCGTCGAAGGTCCGCGGGATGGGCTTTCCTTCGAACCCCAAGCTCGACGTCGCTACCACCCGGTTTTGACCTAAATCCTGGTGAGCTTGGCGCCCGGGCGGTTGGTCTTTCCCGCGACCTGTCGTGCTAGGATGCCGCCGTGCGGACGCGGGCTGGGCGATCACTGATTTCACCCCTTCGGGTGTTTCCCGGGGGCTTTTGCGTGACGGTGGCATTGGCGGGTTGCACCGTGCCCATCGCCGGAGGGCTCGACGAGGGGCAGGCCAACCGCATCGTCGTGGCGCTCGATCACGCGGGCGTCGGCGGCGAGAAGGAGTCGGATCCGGTCGTCGAGGGCCGCTTTCGGGTGCTCGTCGAGCGCGACGAGGCAGCGCGAGCGATCGCTGCGCTCCGAGAAGAAGACCTTCCCTCGCCCCAGGCGCCCGGGTTGCTCGATGCGATGGGCAAGGGATCGCTGGTGCCGAGCCAGCTCACCGAGCACGCGCAGTTCGTCACGGGCCTCTCCGGCGAGCTCGAAAAGACTTTGTCGGCCATCGAAGGGGTCCTCGCGGCTCGCGTGCATTTGTCGCTGCCCGAGGTCGATCCGTTGCGCGAGGGGCCCCGGCCCAAGGCCACAGCATCGGTGCTGCTGAAACATCGCGGCACGACGCCTCCGCTCGACGTGCACGAGGTGAAGCGGCTCGTGGCCGGCGCGGCGCCCGGCCTGTCGCCTGACGACGTGGCCGTCGTGATGATCGCACGTCCCGCTCCGGCCGCGCTTGCCGATCGGGCTCTGTCGCGGCTCGGACCGGTTACCGCGACGCGGGGATCGGTCACCCTCTTGCGCATCATCGCCGCCGCGGTCGTCGCCTTCGACCTCGCGCTCGGGCTCGTCGTCCTCGTTCTGTGGTCGAGGTTGCGCAAGTTGCGAGCGGCTGCATCCGAAGAAGCGCCCGAGCTCGCCCAGCCGCGACGGGCATAGCGTGTCCGCGTGATAAGCATCGCGCGCCTGTGCAAGAGCTTCGGACAGCCGGCGCTCCGCGATGTGAGTCTGACGGTGCCGGCGGGATGTCTGTATGGGCTCATCGGACCCGGGGCGAGCGGCAAGAGCGTTCTTCTCAAGATGATCACCGCACTCATGCGCCCCGACAGCGGCAGCGTCGACGTCGACGGCCAGGACGTCCTGGCGATGACGGAGCTCGAGCTCGCCACCTACCGCGCGAAGTTCGGCATGCTATTTCAGAACAACGCGTTGTTCGATGCGATGACCGTCGCCGACAACATCGCATTTCCCTTGCGCCGCATGGCGCGCTTCGATGAGCGCGAGATCGATGAGCGCGTGCAAGAGCGGCTGGGAGCGGTATCGCTGTCCGGCTTCGGCGACCGGACGCCGTCGGGGCTGTCCGGAGGGCAAAAAAAACGCGTGGGGGTCGCCCGCGCGACCATCACCCATGCCCCGATCATCTTCTACGACGAGCCTGCGGCGGGGCTCGACCCCGTGACCTCGCAGAAAATTTTCGATCTGCTGCGCGCCGAGCAGCAGCGCTCGAAAACGACCGTCATCATGGTCTCGAGCGACATCGAGCGACTCCTCACGGTCACCGATCGGGTCGGCATGATGTACCGGGGCGCGCTCATCTTCGACGGCACCACCGCCGATGCTCTCGCCAGCAACGACGCCTACGTGAAGCAGTTCGTGCACGGCCTCACCGAGGGCCCGTTGTGACGAAGCCATCGACGGTGGCCACCACGCCGCGATTCGCTCCGCTCTCGGCAGCGCAAAAAAGCCTCTTCGAGCTCGCTTCGACCGTGGGTCAGATGGGGATACTCGCGGGGCAGATCGTCAGGCGGCTCGCGCGCGCCGATTTCGACGGTCTCGAGCTCAAGCGCAACATGTACAAGATGGGCGTCAAATCGCTCCCCATCGTGGTGGTGACGGCGCTCTTCACCGGGGCGATCATGGTGGTGCAGGCAACGCCCATCGTGCGCCGTATCGGCGCGCACCAGTTGCTCGGCTGGGGGGCCGGCTTCGGGACGCTCCGCGAGATCGGGCCCTTGCTCACGGCGCTCATGATTTCGGGGCGGGTCGGAGCCAACAACGCCGCTGAGCTAGGAACGATGACGGTGACCGAGCAGATCGACGCCCTGCGCGCCCTGGCCATCGATCCCATCGCGTTTCTCGTGGTGCCGCGCTTCGTGGCGATCGTGGCGACCCTCTTTGTCTCGACGCTTTACGCCGATGCGCTGGCGCTATTCGGAGCCGCCTACTCGGGACAGTTCCTGCTCGGTGTCGAGCCCATGACATTCTACAACGGGCTCACATCGGGCTTGCTCGGCATTGGCGACGTCATGAACGGCCTGATGAAGAGCCTCGTCTTCGGCATTGCCATCGGCCTCTCGAGCTGCCACTTCGGCCTCGGCGTGTCGGGCGGAGCTCCGGGCGTCGGCCGCGCCGTCAACGCCACGGTGGTGGCGAGCGCGGCAGGCATCTTCGTGGTCGACTACTTCGTCACCTTTCTGCTGGGCTGAAGATGGCGACGAACGTGGGAGCATCGGCCAACGCAGCCGCCGAAGAGAGCGGCCTCGCTGCGAGCCTGGGTCGGCAAGCGATTGGCCTCGCACGGGGGGCGCGCGAGATCTACGGCGTCTTCGTGCGCACGCTCTACTATGTCTTTAGCCGGCGAATCGATCGCGTCGCGCTGGTTCGTCAAATGTACGAGATCGGAAATCGATCGCTCTTTTTGCTGACCATCGTCATGGGTTTCATCGGCACCATCCTGGTCCTCCAAGCGGGATTACAGACCCAGCGCGTGCTGCCCGATCTCAGCCTCCTCGGCGCCTCGTACCTCGAGCTTTTGGTCCGCGATCTGGCCGCGTCGATCGCCGCGCTGATGCTCGCCACCCGCGTCGGCGCCGGCATCGCTGCCGAGATCGGGTCGATGGTGGTCACCGAGCAGGTGGACGCGCTGCGCATGTGCGCCGCCGATCCCGTCGACTACCTGGTCAAGCCGCGCTTCCTGGCGAGCATCGTCATGACCACTGCCCTCACCATCTGGAGCGGAGGCGTGGCCATCGTGACCGGGATGATCACCGCCGAGGCCGTGTTCTCGGTCAATCCCCGCACGTTCTGGAATCTGTCGCTCGTCCACGCATCCGACGTCGCCGTCGGGCTCACCAAGTGTGTCGCCTATGGGGCTGCGATTCCCATCGTCTCGGCGGCGTCGGGCCTGTCGACGTTTGGCGGATCGGAAGGCGTGGGATCGGCCACCACGCGGGCCGTCGTCAACTCGTCGCTGGCGGTCATCATGCTGAACCTTCTCATCTCGAGCGCGGCGCTCATGGTCTTTCGATGATCTCGTTTCGCCACGTCTGCAAATCGTTCGGCGCGAAGGAGGTCCTGAAGGACGTCTCGTTCGACATTGCCGACGGCGAGACCTTTTTCATCATCGGCGCGTCCGGCGTCGGCAAGAGCGTGCTCATCAAGCACCTCATCGGTCTCTTGCGACTCGACTCGGGCGACATCCTGCTCGACGGCGACGAGGTCAGCCGCTTCGACGAGACGGCCATGTACGCCGTCCGCAAGAAATGCGCGATGGTCTTTCAGCACTCGACGCTGTTCGACTCGATGACGTGCCTCGAGAACGTCGCCCTTCCGCTGCGCAAGCACCGCGGGTACGCGCCCCGTGAAGCGCGCGTCCACGCGAGGGAGCGCCTGGCGCAGGTCAACATGGAGGAGTTCGGCGACAAGTTCCCCGCCGAGCTGGGAGACGGCATGAAGAAACGAGTCGCCATCGCCCGCGCCCTCACCCTCGAGCCACGCTACGTGCTGTTCGACGAGCCGACGACGAGCCTCGACCTCGTGAGCGCCCGCCGCGTCGATGCGCTGATACGCGAGCTGAGCGAGCGCCTCGGAGTGACCTGCGTGGTCGTTTCTCACGATCTGACTTCGATCTTCAGCACCGCCACCCGCATCGTCATGCTCTACCAGGGAAAGGTGCGGCTGCTCGACACCCCCGCCGCCTTTCAGCGCACCGACGACGCCATCATCCAGCAATTCATCCACGGCCGCGCCCACGGGCCCATGGAAACCTGATGAATCTTGATTCTGTTCTGGGGTAGAAAGTAACGAGAGAGATGAAGGAGCGATCCATCGAGGTCAAAGTGGGCCTTCTCATCCTGGTGGCCCTGGGATTGCTCGCCGCGTTCGTGCTGGTGATGGGGCAGATCAGCTTTCAACCCAAGCTCGCCATCTTCGTCGACTTCGACAACCCGGGGGGTCTCTCGGTGGGATCGGCGGTCCGCATCGCCGGCGTGAAGGTCGGCAAGATCGACGAGATCCAGTACCGCGGCGGCGAGATCAACGCCGCCACCAAGAAGCGCGAGCCGCTCGTACGCGTCAAGGTCTCGCTCGAGAAGCGCTACCAGCAGGCGGTGCGCGACAACTCGGTCTTCTACGTCACGACGCAGGGCGTCCTCGGCGAACAGTTTCTCCAGATCGATCCCGGAAGCGGCGATCGACCCGTCTTGCCCGAGGGCGGCGTCGTCCGCGGCCTCGATCCCCCGCGGCTCGACATGCTCCTGGCCGAGGGCTTCGAGCTCTTGCACACCGGCGTGCTGGTACTGCGCGAGAACCGACAACAGATCTCCGAAACCTTCGAGGGCCTGCACGACACGCTGCGAGGCGCAGGAGAGTTTTTTCGTCGCAACCAGGATCGGCTCGACCACATCACCGAGTCCGCCGAGAAGCTCACCGCCGATTCCGACGAGCTCATCAAGGCCGTACGCGGCCGCTACGTCGACAATCCGCAGGTGGTGCGCATCCTCGAACGCCTCGACAAGACGTCGGAGATCGTCGCCCGTGACGCCGCGCCCCTGCTCAAGGACGCACGAGAAACGATGAGCAACGTCGGGCAGATCACCAGGGGCGTGGCGGGCCCCGAGCAACAGGCCAAGATCCGCGGGGCCATCGCCGACATCGCCGAGCTTGCCAGCCGCGCCAAGGCAACGGCCTCGGACGCCCAGGCCATCGTCGCCCACGTGCGTCACGGCGAAGGATCGATCGGAGCGTTCGT
>JBBSDY010000096.1:0-9216 GCA_038240245.1 Polyangiales bacterium | reverse complement strand
TTGTGCGACAGGCGGAAGAGCCAAAAGTTCCTTGGTGGTTTGGGCCGGATCGACCCACTTCACAGCCCAGTCGTCGACGCTCTCGTTTCCTTGAACGGCATCGGGCTCGCCGAGCTGCACCTGGTAAAGGAAGTTGGGCGATTGCAGCAGCGTGGCGAGCACGTACTTCATGCCGGTCGCAAGCGACGCTTCATCGGTACCGGCGGCACCCACGATGCCTGTGTAACGCGACAGCTCGTCGGCACCGAGCGGCCGGCGCCACAGCTTTTCGCCGAACGCTTTCACGAATGTGGCGATGCACGGATCGCTGCTGGCCTGGGGCGAGCACTTGGCCAGGGTGTCGTAGCCGGCGGCGTGAGCGAAGACCTGCGTCGCGACATCGAACGCCGCGTCGTGGTACTGCTCGACGCCGCGATCGGAAGTGCCGACCCTCGACGCGCCGATGGACAGAAACATGGCCGTCGTCTCGTCGTCTTCGAGCGGCAGATTGAGCTTGATGTCGGGTCCGAAGACGTCCGAGATCGTGTTTTGGTATTGTTGGTGCGTGAGCCGGCGCATGGGCGCCTCGGCGGCGACGAGGGGCGCGTAGCCAGCACCCACGGCGATGCCGGCGGGCGCCGCCCGGCCCCCCTTGTCGGTGCCGCCCGGTCCGCGACCCCACGCGAGATCGGGAGCGTCACCGATCGAGCCCGAGCACGCGGCCATGATGGGCATCGTGGCGACGAGCCCGAGGCCTACTAGCTGCGCGAAAATAGATCGATCCCAGCAGCGCGGTTGCATGAGTACCTTTCGTCGCAGACCGACGGGTGGTCAGGTTGGGCGTCGGTTGGTTGTCGCCTTCACCGGCTTAGTGCGATCGCCTGGTGCGCTGGATCCCGAAAATCTTCGTCGCAAAGTGCGTTCCAGGGGCCTCGCATTTTTGTGCAATCCAGGATTTTCTAGCCAGCGAATCGGGTCGCTCGCCCACCCCGAAAAAGCCTGATCGTTCGGCACGATGACCACCGTGTAGTGGTCGTCGAGCGCAAGCTCTGCAACACAGCCCGCGGCCGCCATGCCGGCCGCCACGCCGACAACCAGCCAACATCGATCGAGAATCGCATGCATGAGATGGTGCCCACCGAGTCAATGCTCGCGTGGGCCCGGGTGGATCCTCGAAATCGCTTCGTTCGATCGCTTTTCAGCCAGATCGAAGATTTCAGCGAAAGAGCTCTGAGACCGAATCGCCGTCGTGAATGTGCGCGATGGCCGTCGCGAGGAGGGGCGCCACCGACAGCACTTCGATCTGGGGCGAGGGGTGCTGCACGGTGATGGGGATGGTGTTGGACACCAGCAGCCTCGAGAGCCGCGAGGCAGACAGGCGATCCATCGCGCGCCCCGAGAGAACGGCATGAACGACCGCCGCGGATACCGAGGCGGCGCCGCGGTTGAGCAAGAATTCCGTCGCCGCGAAGATCGTCCCACCCGTTGCCATCTCGTCGTCGACGAGCAGGCAATGCTTGCCGGCAATGTCGCCGATGACGTGCGTTGCCTGCGCTTTCTCGTCGTCGCCCGTGCGCCGCTTGTCGATGAAGGCGATGGGAAGATCGAGGCGCTTGGCAAATCGCCCGGCGTCCTTGGCTTCGCCAACGTCGGCGGCCACCACCACGGTGTTGGAGAGATCGTCCTGCTTGAGCCGCTCGCAAAGGACGGGTACGGCGGTGAGCTGATCGGCGGGTATCGAGAAAAAGCCTTGAATCTGCGGCGAATGCAGATCGACGGTGAGCACGCGGTCGGCGCCAGCCGTCGCTAGCATGTCGGCCATGAGTCGCGCGGTGATCGAAATGCGCGGCTCGTCCTTCTTGTCGCTTCGCGCATAAGGAAAGTACGGCAAGACGGCCGTCACCCGCTTGGCCGACGAGTGCTTGAGGGCATCGAGAAGGATGAGCAGCTCGATGATGTGCTCGGAAAGCGGCGGGCACGCCGTCTGCACGACGAACACATCCTGCTCGCGCACGTTCTCTTCGATCTTGATCTTGAGGTTCTCGTTCGAAAAGCGCGTGGTGTGCGAGCGACCGAGTGGGATCTCGAGCTCGCCGCAGATCTCGCGGGCGAGCGCCGCGTGCGACGCTCCGGAGAAAACCTTCAGCCCGCCTTCCGCTTCGCCCATGACCCAGCAGCGTCAGAGGAGGTTGTCGGGAACGAGGCCGATTTTTGCCTCGTAGACGAGCTTGCCGAATCTGGGATCGCTGATGACGATGCGGTAGTCGCTGGGAACGCTGACCGTAAACTCCCCGGGAGCACGGCCCGCTTTCTTTCCGGTATCCTTGCCCTCGGGCTTCACGACGATCGTGTTGTCGGTCTCGGTGCCGAACGCCATGTGCAGCTTGTGGATGGTGAGAAGGATCTTGCCTTGGCGGTGCACGACGACCCAGGTGAGATTGCCGTCCTTGTCCTTCTTGAACCCGTGACCATCCGCTTCGATCTTGGCGCGCTCTTTACCGACACAAGCCGCCACCGCCTTCGGGTCCTTGGCCGACTTGCTGCAGCTCGCGTCCGCCGCCTTGCCGGCGTCGGATTCGTCGAACGAAAGCATGAACAGCGTGTCCTTCTGGGTGAGCACGTCGTGCGCGGGGCGGCTGGGCTTCGGCTCGTCCTTGGCGGCCGGCGCGAGCTCGGCTTTGGTCTCTGTCGAGGTTGCCTGGGCTCCGGCGTCGGCTGCGGTCGCGGCTTCGGAGGCCTTTGCCGAGCCTGCCGGGGGGGGTGTTTCGGCGGTGGACGCCGGCGGCTGGGTTGCCGAGCCGCCGCCACAGGCCGAAACAACCAGCGTGAGCGCGGCCAGGCGACGGACGGTTTGCAAAGATGGCGTTTTCATGAGCCTGCTGTGCCCTTTACACGAAATGGCACATTGGCACAAACCCACATCATCCGCGCGAAATCTCCGGGGAAATCGCGTCTCGCCGGCTGGTCCAGTCGTTGCTACGCTTGAGGGCATGCGAATTTTTCTCCCGTTCGCAAACTCGATGTGAGCTCCGCCTGACTGGGATACCCTTTCGGGACATGAAGGGAAAAACCATTTTCGCGTCCCTGGTGACGCTCGGGTTCCTGTGCAGCTTCGTGTTTGCGACCATGGTCGGCCTCGCGCTCACCATGCGGGACATCGCGCTCATTCCCGCGATCCTCATTGGCATCGGCGCGACGTTGGTCTGGTCGCTCTTGGTTTGGCTCATCTCGCCGTGGATCATGGATCTCGTCCAGCGATGGATCTACACGGCGCGCCCGATGTCGATCGACGAGCTGGGCCAGTACCGGCCCGCCGTCGCCACCTTCGTGCAGCAGGTCTGCGACCGGCATCGGATCAAGGTCCCGCGTCTGAAGTTCATCGATGACATGACGCCACAGGCTTACTGCTACGGCAGCTATGCCAACAACGCGCGACTCGTCACGACGCGCGGCCTTCTGCACTACCTCGACGACGAAGAGCTGAAGGCCGTCTACGGGCACGAGCTCGGGCACATCGTGCACCGCGATTTCATCATCATGACCATCGCGGCGACGCTCCTCAGCATTCTTTGGAACACGTACATCATCGCACGCAACATTCGCGGCAAGAACAACTCGCGCCCGGGCTACCCCATCGCCCTCGTCGCTTTCGTGTTTTGGTGGATGGGCAACTACATGCTTCTCTTCTTGTCGCGAACGCGTGAGTACTACGCCGACTCGTTCGCCGGCGCCGAGACGGGCAACCCCAATGCCCTCTCGATGGCACTCATCAAGATCGCCTACGGCCTCACCAAGATGGAGCCCACGCCGTTCAGCCAGAAATTTTTGGGTGGAACGCGAGCGATGGGGGTGAGCGATTTCAAGTCTGCGTCGAGTGCCGGGTACGCTTACCAGGCGATGAACCAGCAAGGCCCGGGCGCTCCCCAGCCCGCCTACGCGGGAGCCCCTGCGCAAGCCGCGGCCTATCCCCAGGCCACAGCGGCGCCCGTTGCGGTGACGCTCGACGGCGTTCGGCGCATCGAGAAGGTGATGTTGTTCGATCTCTACAATCCATGGGGCACGGTGAGCGAGCTTGGCTCGACGCACCCACTCACCGGCAAGCGCATCCGGGCGCTCGGCGAGCAATCGCAGACCCTCGGACAGCGGCCGCTTCTGTCGTTCGATCGCATCGACGCGCAGGGGCAAGCGCTCGACATGGGAAGGCTCTACAGCACCTTCATGTTCGAGGTCGTCATCTACTTTGCCCCCCACATCCTGGGCGCGATGTTCGCCGTCCTGTCTCTCGGCAGCCTGGTGATCGCGCAGCCCGTGCTGGCCGGAGCGTTCGGCGGCCTCATCATCTTCGGCATTGGCCTGGGCATGGTCATCAAGGGCTTTTACCGTTTCCCGTCGCTGGGAGAGCCCCCCTACATGAGCGTGATCGATCTCATGAGCGATCCCTATGCGTCGCCTCTCAAGGGCCGACCGGTGATCCTCGAGGGAACCGTCATCGGGCGCGCCGCTGCGGGAAGCAAGCTCTCCGAAGACGTCATGATCGAAGATCGCCAGGGCGGTTTGATGGTCATCAACTACGAGTCTCCGCTCGGCGGGCTGGGCAACTGGTGGTTCGCGACACGGCGCGTGGGCAAGCTCATGCAGCAGCAAGTGCGCGTCGTGGGTTGGTTCCGCCGCGGCGTGTCGCAGCTCGTCGATCTCAAGACCATGCGCACGCAGACGGGCGATCTGGTCAATTCGTGGACCGCCTTCTGGGGCAAGTGCGGTGGTGTGCTCGTGCTGCTCATTGGGCTTGGGGTCGCGGCATTCGGTGCTTTCTCGGCCATGCAGGACACACCGGCTTCGAAATCCAGCCACGCGACCTCGACGGGCAGTGGCGCGGCACCCGCCGCCACGACGGCACCCGCCACCGCGATCGCTCCGCCGGTGGCCACAACGACCGTGAAGGCGCCGCCCGCTTCGCCCCCGCATCCCAGACCTGCAGTGCCCGCAACTCCGAAGCCCGCCACAAAACACCCCTGAGGGCGAAGCTTTACTTGCCGCTCTTCGCCGCCAGCTCGGTGGCACGAGCGATCCATTCGTCGCGCCTGATGCGGTCGGGCTTGGCCTTGATCTTGGGGGCGATCTGTTCGATGTCGGACGTCGTCCAGGCCGCGATCTGCGCGAACGACTGAATCCCGAGCTTGCGCAGCTCGCGCTCGAAGGCCGGGCCTATGCCCTTGATGAGCTTGAGGTCGTCGGCCTTTTCGCCGGCCATCGCCCGCGCGGCCCCGAGCTCTTTCTCGAGCTCACGGATCTTGGTCTCGTTCGCCAGCACGCTGACCTCGAGCTCTTTGATCTTGAAGTCGCGAGCAGCAAGCTCGGCCCGGGCGGCTTCTAGCTCGGCGATGCGCGCGTCGCGCTGAACGACGATGACGTGGACCTCGGCTTCTTTCGCCAGGACGGCTCGCTTGGCCGAATCGAGCAACTCCTGGAGCTCGGCCAGCGGGTTTCTTTCGGCCGGCGCGGGAGGTCCCGAGAGGCGCGCAGGGGTGGAAGGCCGCGGCGCCATGCTGCCGCTCGGCCGAGGAGGCGCCATCGGGGCGGCAGAGTTGAACCGGCCGGAGACGGGCGAGATCGTAGGCGGCGCCGCCATTGAAGGAGGAGGCGGGAGGGGGCTCGCCAGCGAAGGGGCGGCAACGGGCGGCGGCGGCATTCCGACGACCGGAGGCGGCGGCACTTCGACGACCGGAGGCGGCGGGGGCGTAGCGGTCGGGCGCATCGACGCGGGAGGCGGGGGAGGCGTGTGCGAAGCGCGCATCGGAGGCGGAGGGGGCGGCGTGTGCGAGCCGCGAAGGGGCGGCGCGTCCACCACTTCTTCGAGTAGGGCGTCGGCGTCGACTTCGGCCTCGTCGTTCGGCAAGTTGGTCATTTCGTTCGGCCAGTGTGACGTTTCGGCAACGACGATATCACGGACCGGAGGCCAGCAGAACATCGGCCACGCAGCCATGGACGCTGGAACCCGGACGGCCTACAAGTAACTTTGCGAGCCCATGAGAATCGCTGCGCTGGACATCGGGTCGAATTCGTTTCACCTCATCGTCACGCAGGTGAGCCCGAGCGGGCGCATGGAAATTCTCGACCGCGCCAAGGAGATGGTGCGTTTCGGCGAGACGCTCCGCGCAGGTATGATCACGCCCGACGTGTTTCGCCGGGGTCTCGATGCGCTCCGCTCGCTCAAACGAATTGCCGATCGCCACCAGCCCGACGCCCTGATCGCGGTCGCCACCAGCGCCGTTCGCGAAGCCCAAAATGGCGGCGAATTCGCCCGCGCCGTGCGCGACGAGCTGGGCATCGACATGCGCGTCATTCGCGGCCAAGAGGAGGCACACCTCATCTACCTGGGGGCCCGCAACGCGCTCGATCTCGCCGGGCGGCGAGTGGCGCTCTTCGACGTGGGCGGTGGCTCGACCGAGCTCATCCTGGCCGACGCGAGAGAGTGCTACTTCACCATCTCACTCAAAATGGGCGTACTGCGTTTGCGCGACGACTGGCAGACCGCTGATCCACCCAACGCCCGCGAGGTCGCGGCCCTCGGCGATCGGGTACGCAGTGCGCTCGAGCCGGTGATCGCGCGGGTTCGCGCGATGGGATTCGACTTCGTCGCCCTCACCTCGGGAACCGCGTTCGCGCTGGCCGCGATCGGCGCGCGCATCTTCAACGGCCAGTCGGGGAGCCCGCCCAAGACGCTCTCGTTCCGAACGCTTTGCGATCTCGAGAAGAAGCTTTTGTCGCTCACGCTTGCCGAGCGAAACAAGCTCGCCGGTCTCGATCCCCGACGCGCCGACACCATCGTCCCCGGCGCCATTCTGATTCGATCGATCCTCGAGCTCTCGGGGGTCGATCAGGCCACACTCTGCGAGCCGGCGCTTCGCGAGGGAATCATCGCCGACTACGTCGCCAAAAATCGGCCTGGCATCCAGCTCGTCGAAGAGTTCCCCGATCAACGGCGGCGCAGCGTGATGGAGCTGGCGCGCCGGTGCCACTATCCGGAAACGCACTCTCACCACGTGGCGAGACTCGCGCTCTCCATCTTTCATCAGACGCGCGAGCTGCATGGCCTCACCAACTCCGACAGCCTGTTGCTCGAGTACGCCACCGTCCTGCACGACGTCGGGTTTCACATTTCCGGCAGCCGCCACCACCGGCACGCCCACTACCTCATCCGCACCAGCGACATGCGTGGCTTCTCCCAAGAAGAGATCCAGATCGTCGCGCTGGTCGCCCGCTACCATCGCAAGACCGCCCCCAAGAAGAGCCACCCCGAGTTCTCCGAGCTCTCCAAAGAAGCGCAAAAAAAGGTGTCCAAGCTGTCGGCCATCTTGAGGATCGCCGACAGCCTCGACCGGACGCACGCCAACCTCGTGCGCGCGGTGCGCTGCACGATCAACCCCAAGACGATCGAGCTTCGCCTCGAGACCGACGACGATCCCGAGCTCGAGCTGTGGACGGCGCGGCGCAAAGGCGATCTCTTCGAAGAGCTCTTCGGACGGCGGCTGCGATTTGCCGTCGATCTGCCGGCCGAGGCGATGAGCCCGAGGGGGCTCGCCAAGGAAGGCGACCAGGTGGTGCATCCCACGCTGGCCCCCAAGCACGCGCGTGAAAGGCGACTGGCCAAAGGCCGGTCGTAGCAATGCTCTCACCAGCCGAGGTCGGGTGGGATCTCACTCTTTACGCGCAAGAGTGGCTCGAAGAGCGCTTTCGTCTGATGCTAATGCTCGCGGCCGACGTCAAGCGCAAGCCTACCCCGCGTGTCGTGCACGATCTTCGGGTGGCTTGCCGGCGGCTGCGCGAGGCCATCGAGTTTTTTCGCGGCGTCTCGGAAGTGCCGCCCCTGCCCGATGTCGACCGCGCGGCGAGGAGAATGGCACGCGCCGTCGGGCGCCTGCGCGAGACCGACGTTGCGATCAAGAGGCTCGCCCGGCTCGATGTGCCCAGCTCGAGCCTCGAGACCGACCGCAGCAAGCGCAAGCTTTTGGCGCTGCTTCGCGAAAAGCGCCGGGCCGTGGCCAAGAAACGCAAGGATCAGATCACCCGGCGCGCCGCCAAGCTTCAAGCCGCCCTCGAAGATCATCTTCCGTTGCGCGTGAAGACGCGATCGACCGACCTCGACCCGGCACGCGAGGCCCAGCTCCGGGCGTGGGTCGAGGCGCGTGTTGCCCAGCGCCGCACCGAGGTCGAGCGCCTCTTCGAGGCCACCAGGCGACGCAAGAGCAAAGTCGTGGCCCATCCCGAGAGCGATATTCTTCACGGCGTGCGTGTGGCCATCAAGCACTGGCGCTATGCGAGCGAAATCGCTAGAGCCGTGATGCCCCGTGTCCTCTACCGGCCCATGGCCACCAAGCTTCGCCATCTGCAAGATCTCGGTGGCAACAGCCAGGACTACGCTGATCTCGCGCGGGTCGTCGAAGACGAGCTCGCCCACGCCGACAAGCTAAAGGGAGCCCGTTTCCTGGTCGCCGCCGCACGGGCGTCACGCGTGCACACCGCGCTTCAGTTCTTCGACGCGCTCAAGGTGCTGCTTCCGGCGGGTGGGCTCGAAGCGGCGGGGTGACGGGCGAGCCTGGGTCTCACTCTGCGCGCGCGCACGTCGACACGCCGGCCCCCACGATCGAAAAGCCGACGTCGGCCCTGGCGAGTGACGTCGTGTGATCGGCGAGATGCTCGCGATGAACGCGATCGTCGGTGAAGAGCCAGAGATCGCCGCCCCAGAATGCCATGGCGAAGGTCCTGTACGCCCCCAAGGTGGGCTGCGGTGTCGATCGAAGCACGGTCGCTGTTTCCTTTTCGACATCGACGACGGATCTTTGATCGGGCGCCGAGAAAGCAAAGAGCCGCCCGTCGGCATTGCCGGTCAGCTCCGATGCTTCGAGACTCCACGTGCCGACGAGCGACACCGACAGCGACAGCGTGTCGATGGTCCCGAGCATTCCGTCGGCGCCCACGTACAAACTCTCGTCGAGTCCCCCCTGCTTGTTGGACACGAAGCTCATGCCGAATTTGAAGAAGCTGTGCTGCCCGGGCACGAAGCTCGTCTTCTTGCAGGCGGCGGTCGTCAAGTCGACCTCGAAGAGCTGGCCCTCATCGGAAAGAACCCAACCAGTGCTGTGGCGATCGACGGCCAGGGACATGGGGGTCATGTCGCAGCCGAGGGCTCCCACCTCCGAAAAGGCAACCGTGCGAGGGTCGAATCGATAAAGAACC
>JBBSDY010000095.1:0-9248 GCA_038240245.1 Polyangiales bacterium | reverse complement strand
GGTGTTCCGCGACGAGACCGAGCTCGGGGCAGCAGGCCAGGGGGTTCTCCTTCCCGTCGACCCGGGGCCTCACCTGGTGACCGTCCTTGTACCTGGACACCTGGCCGAAAAGATCACGGTCAGCGTCGCCGAACGTGAAGAAAAGCAGATCGAGGTTCACGCGGGACCGGCCGACCTCGCGGCGGACACGAGCCAAGCTTCGGCGAGCAACCCGCGCACCCTTGGTTGGGTGACGGGAGGTGTCGGCGTAGCCGGCGTCGCCGCCGGGGTGGTCACCGGCGTGATGCTCGCTCACGCCCGCAGCACGGTCGCGAGTGACTGTGTCGACAAGCATTGCGCGAGCCAAAAGGGCGTCGACGCCGCATCGTCGGGCCAGACGCTCCTGGTGGTCAACACCGCCGCGTGGATCGTGGGCGCGGCGGGGCTCGGGCTCGGGGCATATTTTCTTCTTTCGTCGCCCGATCGCCCGGCGACCGCGGTGGTCCCTGTCGTTTCTGCCGATGGCGCTGCCATTTCGTGCGTGGGAAGGTTCTGATGGAACTGCGGATTGTTTTCGCGGCCCTCGCCATCTTCGGCTGCGCGGTTGCAACGACGAGCTGCGCCGTGGTGGGAAGCTACGACTTCGACGGCTATGCGCTGAGCTCGACCCCGGCGACCTCGGACGCGTCGACGCCGGATTCTACCGTTTGCATCTCGCGCACCTGCGCAGAGCTCGGTGCCGAGTGCGGCCCGGTGTCCGATGGCTGCAACGCTCGAATAGATTGCGGCTCGTGTGAAGCCGGGATTTGTGGCGGGGGAGGGCCCAACAAGTGCGGCGCCGACTTTTGCTCACCGCGGTCTTGCGCCGACATCGGGGCGAGCTGCGGCGAAATCTCCGATGGATGCGGCGGCACCCTCGATTGCGGAGCCTGCACCACCGCCGCGACGTCCTGCGCGGGAAACGGGGTCGCCAACAAGTGTGGCTGTCCCAAGAGCACGTGTGAGGCGCAAAACGCCAACTGCGGGATGCTCCCCGACGGATGCGGCGGGACCCTCGACTGCAAGAGTTGTACGGGCACCGACGTGTGCGGCGGGGCCGGCGCCAACCGCTGCGGCGCTACACCGTGCGTGGCCAAGACGTGTGCCGGCGTCGGCGCCCAGTGCGGGCCGCTGTCCGACGGTTGCGGCAAGGTGCTCGACTGCGGAAGCGGTTGCGCAGCACCGATGACCTGCGGCGGCGCGGGCACCCCCAATCATTGCGGCTGCAAGCCCACCACTTGCCTCATGCAGGGCAAAAACTGCGGAACGATCCCCAACGGGTGTGGGGCCATGCTCGACTGCGGGCCATGCGCCTCGGGCACGTGTGGCGGCGGCGGAACGACGAACGTCTGCGGGTGTGCCCCGAAAACATGCACTGCCCTCGGCGCGGCGTGCGGCCTGGCCGACGACGGCTGCGGCGCCAAGCTCGACTGCGGAACGTGTCCTGCACCCGCGCAATGTGGCGCCAACGGCATGGCCAACAAGTGCACGTGCGTGCCGTCTACGTGCGCCGCGCAGAAAGCAACTTGCGGGATGATACCCGATGGCTGCGGCAACATGCTCAATTGCGGCATGTGCAAACCGACCGAGATGTGCGGTGCCACGAGTGTCAATCAGTGCGGCATTGGGCTCTGCGTGCCCAAGACCTGCTTGCTCCTGGGCCTCGACTGCGGCGACATACAGGATGGGTGCGGTCACACGCTGCACTGCGGAATGTGTCCCATGCCCAAGGTATGCGGTGCGAGCGGCGTCGCCAACAAGTGCGCCTGCGCACCGAAGTCTTGCGACCAGCTGAATGCCGATTGTGGAATGGTCGATAACGGGTGTGGCGCCTTGGTCAACTGCGGAGCGTGCATGGGCAAGGAAGTGTGTGGCGCCAAGGAGCCCAACCGCTGCGGAAAGCCCAAAGGCCCAAACTAGAGCGGAATGTTGCCGTGCTTCTTGGGCGGCAGACTCTGACGCTTGTCCTTGAGCATCTCGAGCGACTGACCCAGCCGCCGCCGTAGCGTTCGGGGGTGAATGACCTCGTCGATGAAGCCGAGCTCGGCGGCCCTGTAAGGATTGGCGAACCGTGAGCGATACTCTTCGACGAACTTGGCCTTGGCCAGGGCGGGATCGTCAGCCTTGTCGATCTCGCGGCGGTAGATGATGTTGACCGCGCCTTCGGGACCCATCACCGCGATCTCGGCGGTAGGAAACGCGAAGTTGATGTCTGCACGAATGTGCTTGGAGGCCATGACGTCGTAGGCGCCGCCGTACGCCTTGCGCGTGATCACCGTGATCTTCGGCACCGTGGCCTCGGCGAATGCGAAGAGCAGCTTGGCTCCGTGCTTGATGATGCCGCCATACTCCTGCTCGGTGCCCGGGAGAAACCCAGGAACGTCGACGAAGGTGACCAGCGGGATGTTGAAGCAGTCGCAAAAACGAACGAACCGCGCTGCCTTCAGACTGGCATCGATGTCGAGGCATCCCGCCAGGAACATCGGCTGGTTGGCTACGACGCCGATCGGTCTTCCGCCAACACGCGCGAAACCGACGACGATGTTGGGCGCGTAGCGCTCGTGCACCTCGAAGAGGTAACCGTCGTCGACGGCGGCGCGCACCACGTCCTTGATGTCGTACGGCTTGTTGGACGCCGCAGGCACCATCGAATCGAGCGCGGGCACGTCGCGATCGGTCGGATCCTCGGTCGGGCGAACGGGGGGATCCTCGGCGTTGTTGGACGGCATGAACGACAAGAGCTCGCGTACGAGGCCGATGCACGCGCGGTCGTCGGGCGCGGTCAGGTGACAGACGCCGCTCTTTTGGGCGTGGGTGAGCGCGCCGCCGAGCGCCTCTTTGGTCACCTCTTCGTGGGTGACGGTGCGTATCACGTCCGGTCCCGTGATGAACATGTAGCTGGTCTGCTCGACCATCAGCACGAAGTCGGTGATGGCCGGCGAGTACACCGCTCCGCCCGCGCACGGTCCCAGGATGGCGCTGATCTGGGGCACCGATCCCGAGGCCAGGGTGTTGCGCAGGAAGATGTCGGCATAACCGGCCAGCGATTCGACGCCCTCCTGGATGCGTGCGCCGCCCGAGTCGTTGAGACCGATGATCGGCGCGCCGACCTCGGCGGCGAGATCCATCAATTTGCAGATCTTGGCCGCGTTGGCTCCGGAGAGCGAACCACCGAACACCGTGAAGTCCTGCGCGAACACGAACACCTTGCGTCCGTCGACCTTGCCGAAGCCGGTGACCACGCCGTCGCCCAGGATCTTGTGGTTTTGCATGTCGAACTCGGCGGCGCGATGGGTCACGAAGCGCCCGGTCTCGACGAAGCTTCCAGGATCGATCAGATGCTCGATGCGCTCGCGCGCGGTGAGCTTACCGGCCTGGTGCTGTTTTTCGATTCGCGCCTGGCCGCCGCCCTCGAGCGCTCGCGCGGTCAGATCATCGAGCCGGCCCGCGGGCGAGCTGGCGCTCGAGTCGGTGGGGGGGGCAGACGGTGCGCGAGGCGGCATCGACGGCATGACACGATCGCTACCACTTCTCACCCCGGCGGGTCGAGGTACTCCACCTCCACCCCTCGAAACGTCCGGAGCACCGTGCGACCCGCCGAACGGTGCACGATGAAGTTGGGCAGGATGGGCACCTTCCCCAGTCCACCGGGTGTATCGACGATGAGCTTGGGCAAGGCGATTCCCGAGAGCCGACCCTGCAGCTCCTCCATCAGACGAAGCCCGGTATCGAGCGGCGTCCGCAGATGGCCGGTTCCGCGCACGGGATCGGCTTGCAGCAGGTAGTACGGCCGCACCCGCCAGCGAACGAGCCCGCGAAAGAGCGTCTGCAAGGTGGCCTGGTCGTCGTTGATGCCGCGCAAGAGCACCGTCTGGTTCATCACGGGAAAGCCCGCATCAACCAGCCTCGCGCACGCCCTGGCGGCGAGCGGCGTGAGCTCTTTGGGATGGTTGAAATGGGTCATCACCCAGACGGGGTGAAAGCGGCGAAGGGCGCGCACCAGCTCGGGCGTGATTCGCGCCGGAAGCGTGACCGGTACGCGGGTGGCCAGGCGAATCGTCTCGATGCTGGAAATGGCGCGCAGACGCGTGAAGAGCTGGACCAGTCGATCGGTGCTCATGACGAGCGGGTCTCCGCCGCTCACGATGACGTCGCGGATCTCGGGATGGGCGGCGAGCCAAGCGAACGCGGGAGCGAGGTACTCGAGCGAGCGGGCGCCACCTCCCGCACCCACCATGCGTGAGCGCGTACAGAACCGGCAGTACACCGAGCACCGATCGGAGACGAGCAACAGCGCGCGGTCGGGGTAGCGTGAGACGAGATCGGGGGCCTTCTCGTGCGCCTTTTCGCCCAGTGGATCGACGAGATCGCCCGGGACTTCGTTTTCCTCATCGAGATGAGGCACGCACTGTCTTCGGATGGGGCAGCCTGGATCATGGGGATCGGCGAGCCCGAGATAGTAGGGCGTGATCGAAAGGGGCAGCCCTGCTTGCTCGGCTCGAAGCGCTCCCAGTCGCTCGTCTTCGCTCAGCTCGAGGCGCTTCTCGAGCTCGGCCAGCGAGGTGACCGCGTGACGCAGCTCGTCCGTCCAGTCTCGCCTGCGCCGCACCTGGGTCACCAGACGAAGGCGCGGCTTTCGTTGCACGAGGGTCACGGGTGACCGCCGTCAGCTCCCACGGCGCGGGCGCTCGCTCCGGGCTCGGCCTGGATGTGCGGGACCTCGACCTTGGCGAGCGCTTGTTCGTCGACAGTGACCGGGAACTGTTGCCTCAGCTCGGCTTCGAGCTTCTTCTCGCGCTCGGCGATCTTGGCCTGAAGGAGCGCAACGCGGATGGAGCGATCGGCGTCAGAGAGAGCGCGCTCGTGCGCGTCGGTCTTGCCGACCATGCGAACGATGTGAAATCCGTCGTCGCCTTGCACGGGACGGCCCACGACATCGCCCAACGAGGTGAGCTCGAAAACAGCGGCGCGCACGGCGGGCGGCACACGCGGGCTGTCACCGCGCGCGTCGCCGGGCGGTCCAACGATGCCGAGATCGCCCGAAAGCTCGAGCGGCTGCGGGGGAGATCCTTTCTTGGGAGCATCGACTGAATGGCGCAAGAAGAGCTCGCCCCACTCGCGCGCGTTTGCCTTCCTGGCGAGCGCCAGCACCCTCGTGGCGGTTTCCTTGTCCTTGACCAGGATGTGGGCGACGCGCCGCCGTTCGGGCTCTCGAAAATCGTCGCGGTGGGCCTCGAAGTACGAGCGTACCTCGTCGGCGGGGATGTCCGCGGGTGCCGGCAATCCGTGCTTGGCCTCGGCCAGCAGCGCGTCTCGTAGAATCTGACGGATCGCCTGCTGCGTCTCGGGCTGCTGGTCGAGCTTTTTCTGACGGGCATCTTGCGCGAGGAGCTCGGCGTCGATGATCTCGTCGAGAAGCTCCTTGCGCCGTTCGGGCGATTGGTACCTTAGCCGGTCGAATTGGTCCATTCGCTCGAGTGTGGCGGCATAGTCGCCCAGCGTGATGGTGCGATCGCCCACCTTCGCGAGCACCCGCGCCGCCTGCTCGGGGTTGAGACGACCCGCGGGCGCGGGCCCGGCGTCCGCGCTCTTGGCGCGGTCGAGAGCCCGCTCGTTGCACCCCATGGCGAGCGCCACCCAAAGCACCCATCCCCGGGGGCTCGGCCAATTTCGGCGCAATTGGGCTACCACGGCGCCTGAGATACTACTCCGCGCGACCTACGGCCAGCTACCAGTTGCGGCAAGCTGCCCCCGCTGGTAGCTCCGTATCCGTGAACCTCCGGGACGATGACTCGCTGCCGCCGCCTCCCAAGCCCGGATCCAAGCTCCGCTACCCGAGGGTGGTCCTCAAGCTGAGCGGCGAGGCCCTGTGCGGCGAAGAGGGCGCTTTCGGAATCCAACCCGAGACGCTCAAAACGTTCGCCGCCGAGCTCGCCGAGGTCCACGCCGAGGGTGTCCAAATCGGCATCGTGGTCGGGGGCGGCAACATTTTCCGCGGCCTCAAGGGAGCGAGCGCGGGGATGGATCGCGCCCAGAGCGACTACATGGGCATGCTCGGGACGGTGATCAACGCCCTCGCCCTTCAAGATGCCCTCGAGAAACACGAGGTGCCCACCCGCGTGATGACGGCGCTCGAGATCCGCCAGGTCGCCGAGCCGTACATCCGCCGGCGCGCCATCCGCCACCTCGAAAAGGGCCGGCTCGTCATCTTCGCCGCGGGGACGGGCAACCCCTACTTTTCCACGGATACCGCTGCCGCCCTGCGGGCGATGGAGATCCACGCCAACGCCCTTTTCAAGGCCACCAAGGTCGAGGGCATCTACGACCGCGATCCCGCCCGGCACAGCGACGCAACCATGTTCACCCGCCTGACCTACGATCGCTTTCTGGCCGATCGCATCGGGGTCATGGACTCGACCGCCGTCACCCTTTGCCGCGACAACAGAATGCCCATCCGCGTCTTCAAGCTCACCGCCCGGGGAAACATCCGGCGGGTCTGCATGGGGGAAGAGATCGGAACCGTGGTGGATTCTTAGGGTGCCCTGGCCCCCTCCCCGGAGGGGGTGGCCCCCGATGCATTTGCCAACGTTGCTCCTCTTGGCGCTGGGGCCTAAGCTCTGGCCCCCAGGTCGCAAGTCGCCTCGGAGGAGGCTCTTCCATCAATGTGGCAATCCCTACCCCTGTTTGGAAAGCTCGTCCTCTACGCCGTGATGATCGCGGCGGCCTACACCTTCTCGGTCGCCATCGTCTCTGGCCGGGGCCGACCGCGTTACTTGCAGGCCGCCCGACTCGGCGCCTACGGCACGGTCAGTCTCATCGGGCTGGCGATCTTGTGCCTGTCGTACGCGTTCGTCACCCACGACTTTCGCATCAAGTACGTGGCGCACTACTCCGACCGCTCGATGGAAACGCTCTACCTGCTCACCTCGCTATGGGGCGGGCAGGATGGATCTCTTCTTTGGTGGCTGTTTTTGCTGAGCGTCTACACGGCGGTGTGCGTCTGGTGGCTCAAGGGTAAATTCCGCGAGCTTCAGCCGTACATCATCGCCACGCTGATGGTGATCGTTCTCTTCTTCTGCGTGCTCATGACGTTCGCCGCCAACCCCTTCTCGACCAGCGTCGCCGGAGCCCGCATCGACGGGGAGGGGCTCAATCCCCTCCTGCAGAACTTCTACATGATCATCCATCCCCCGAGCCTCTACACCGGGTTCGTCGGCTGCTCGGTGCCCTTCTCGTTCGCGGTGGCCGCGCTCGTCACCGGGCGCCTCGACAACGAGTGGGTCGCCGCGGTTCGCAACTGGATGCTTTTTGCGTGGATGTTCCTCTCCATCGGCAATGCCCTGGGGATGCTCTGGGCCTACGAAGAGCTCGGCTGGGGCGGGTACTGGGCCTGGGATCCCGTCGAGAACGCCGCGTTCTTGCCGTGGCTCACCGCGACGGCTTTCGTCCACTCCATGATGATTCAAGAGCGGCGCGGCATGCTCAAGGTGTGGAACATCTCGCTCGTGCTCCTCACGTTCTTTCTCACCATCTTCGGCACGTTCTTGACCCGCTCTGGCCTCATTGCCAGCGTCCACTCGTTCGCCCAGTCGAACATCGGCATCTACTTCGTCTGGTTTTTGGGGCTCATCTTCGCCGCGTGCACCGGCCTGGTGGTGTGGCGGCTGCCGCGCATGCGCAGCGAGGGCCGTATCGAGGCCGTCCTTTCGCGCGAGGCTGCGTTCCTCGCCAACAACTGGGCGTTCCTCGGCATCATGGTGTTCATCCTGGTGGCCACCACCTTCCCGCGCATCTCCGAGTGGCTGATGAACCAGCAGTCAACGGTGGGGCCCACGTTCTACAACGCGTGGCTGCCCCCCGCGGGTCTCTTTCTCTTTGCCCTCATGGGCATGGGACCGCTCCTGGCCTGGCGAAAGACGTCACCACAGATGTTCAGGCGCGGGTTCTTCGCGCCCGTCGCCGCCGGTCTGGTGGTCGCCCTGGCGCACGTCCTCATCGGTAGGTCCCTGCGCTTTCCGGCGTTCGTCACCCCCGACCGCATCTACGAAGGCTTCGTCGGAACGGCCCTGCAAAAGCTGGGAACCGTCCTGCCCCTGGTGTCGACGTTTCTCTGTGGGTTCAACGCCGCCGTCGTCGTCCAGGAGTACGCCCGCGGCATTCGGGCACGCCGTCGCACCGGCAACGAATCGTTCGTCACGGCTCTCGTGAACCTCGTCGCCAAGGCAAGGCATCGCTACGGCGGCTACATCGTTCACTTCGGCATCGTCCTCTTGTTCCTCGGCTTCACCGGTCGGTCGTGGGGCGTCGACAAGGAGGTTTCACTCAAGCCGGGCGAGACATTCCAGGTCGATCACTACCAGTTGCGCTATGTGGGTCCCCGCATGGAGGTCGATCAAACCAAGCGCATGGTCTTCGCCGATCTCGCGGTGACCGACGCCGTCAGCGGCCAGGTCGTCGGCAAGGCCGATCCCGCCAAGTTCATCTACCGCAAGATGCCCGAATCGCCGACGACCGAGGTTTCGATGCTGCACACGATCCGCGACGATCTGTACGTCGTCGTCGGGGTGGTCAGCCCCGAAACGAAGATCGCGACCTTCCAGGTGCACGTGAACCCCCTCGTTTCCTGGATCTGGGTGGGCGTCTTGATTCTCATCTTCGGGGCGGTCGTCTCGATGTGGCCCGAGGTCGCCGTCCAAGAAGCGAGGGCGTGGTCGTACATGCGCATGGCCGGAGGGCTCACCTCGACCATCGTCTTTGGCATCATGCTCGCGCTCACCCCGGGGCGCGCCTTCGCACAGTCGAGCTCGCTGCATGCCGGATCGGTCGAGATGACCGACCCCACCGAGCACGCGCTCTTCGGCAGTTTGCTCTGCATGTGCGGTGATTGCGCGCGTCTGCCGCTGGCGACTTGCACGTGCAGCACGGCCGACGCCACGCGAAGCGAAATTCGCTCCAAGCTGCGCGCCGGCGCAAGCGTCGAGACGATCCGCGCCGACTACGTAAAAGAGTATGGAGCCTCTGCGCTCAGCGTCCCTCCCAACAGCGGCGGCCTGCAAGCCATCTATCTGGTGCCGATTGGCATTGCGCTGGGCGGCCTGGGGCTCGTCTTCACCGTCGTACGTCGCTGGAAAAAACGCGGTGACGCGGCTGCTCCTCCGCCCCGCAAACCGGGGGGGCCGGCCGAACGCGACGAGTACGACAGCAAGCTCGATGAAGAGCTGAAAAAGCTC
>JBBSDY010000094.1:0-9329 GCA_038240245.1 Polyangiales bacterium | reverse complement strand
GTCGGTGCAGGTGGCGTGGTCGCTCGACCCCGATCTGCCCCGGCCGGTGTGTGAGCGGCCCCCCTCGCCCTCGATTCGGCCCCGGCCCATCGCGATGCGAAGCTCGACGGCTCCCCCCCCGCCGGCCAGCGAGCCGCAGGTGCGCATGGCGCCCGCGCCCACGGGAATGAACCCCAAGCACACGTTCGCCAACTTCGTGGTGGGTCCCTCGAACCAGCTCGCCCACGCCGCGGCCATCGCCGCCGCTGGGGGCGGAGGCCGCCGCTACAACCCTCTCTTCATCTGCGGCGGCACCGGTCTCGGCAAGACCCACCTCGTGCACGCCATCGCCCACCGCGTGCACGCCGAGCGCCCCGACGCGCGCATCATGTACATCTCCGCCGAGCTTTTCACGAACGACTACATTCGATCGCTCCAGCATCACAAGATGGACGAGTTTCGCTCGCGCTACCGCAAGGAGTGCGATCTCTTGCTCGTCGACGACATCCAGTCGCTCGCCGGTCGCGAGCAGACGCAAGAAGAGTTCTTCCACACGTTCAACGCCCTACATTCGTCGGACAAGCCCATCGTCGTGACGAGCGATACCTACCCCCAGGAGCTCGAGCGCATGGAAGAGCGCCTGGTCTCGCGCTTCACCTGGGGCCTGGTGGCTGACGTCCAGATGCCCGAGATGGAGACGCGCGTCGCGATCGTTCGCAAGAAGGCGCAGATCGAGGGCATCGACTTGCCCGACGATGTCGCCGTATTTCTCGCGCAGAGCATCCGCTCGAACATCCGCGAGCTCGAGGGAACTCTCATTCGGCTGGCCGCCAAGAGCTCGCTCACCGGGGTGGCCGTCGACTACGAGTTCGCCAAGGCCGAGATCGCCGCGGTCTCGCCCATTCGCGCCCAGGTAATGAGCGTGGAGGACATCCAGCGAGCGGTCTGCCACCACTTTCATCTCCGATCCAACGATCTTCTCTCCAAGGATCGGCACAAGAGCGTGGCCTTCGCGCGTCACGTCGCCATGTACCTTTGCAAGTCGCGCCTCAAGTGCAGCTTTCCCGAGCTCGGCCGAGCCTTTGGCAACCGGGACCACACGACGGTCATGAGCGCCGTCCGGAAGATCGAGGGCCAGCGGGATCGCGATCCCGAGGTTCGCGCCCACCTCGAGGCGATCGAGCGAAAGCTGGCGACCGCAGAATATATTCCCGGGGCTCGGGCCCAGAGGGTCCGAGCGGTAGTATAGTGGGGGCATGGCAGCACCCCCACCCCCGACGAGAGGGATCCGCCACGTTGCGTTGCGCTGCGCGAACCTGCCAGTGATGGAGCGATTCTATTGCGACGTGCTCGGCTATGCGGTCGAGTGGCGGCCGACCGAGGACGAGCTTTACATGACGCGCGGCGAGGACAACCTGGCGCTGCACGCCGGGCCGGCCGGGCTAACCGAATCGCGACTCGATCACATGGGGCTCTTGATGAGCCGGCCCGAGGACGTCGATGACTGGGCGGCCTACCTGACGGAGCGCGGCGTGAAGCTCGACACCGTCCCGCGCACCCATCGCGACGGAGCCCGCAGCTTCTACGCGCGCGATCCCGAGGGAAATCGCCTGCAGTTTCTCTACCATCCGCCCATTTCGCGCTAGGCAAGGCCCCGCGCCAGGCAAGACCCCGATCTTCAGCAAACTGGCCAAACGGCGCGAATTTGAGCAAGCTAGACCCATGAGCCTCGTTCGGACCATGTACGCACTGATGGCGTCGCGAAAGCCGGTGCTGCTCAGCGACGGTCGCAAGGGCGTCATCACGCGCGTCGATACGTCGTTCCCCGAAGCCGAGACGACGCTGCACGTCTGGACGAGCACGCCCGAGGGTCCCGGCCTCGCCAAGGTCGACGCCACGACCGTGTCGCCCATTGCCGACGAGTCGAAGAAGACCGCTTAGCGCACCGTCATGGGGCCGCCGCGAGGGCGGCCGCGCATTCCTGGACCATCATGCGAAAGCCGACGGTCTCGGCGAGCTTGCGGCAGCGCTCGAACTCTTCGCGTGCTTCGGCGTTCTTCGACTTGTGTTGAAAGAGCTTGGCCAGAAGGTAGCGCGCGTTGACCTCGTCCCAGGTGAAGCTGCGAGCGTGGGCGAAGGCGATCGACTCGGTGAGCGTGGTGCATGCGCCCTCGTAGTCGGTGACCGCGTCGAGGTAAGCCAAGAACGAACGATTGTGCGTGCGCAGCCGCTCTTCGGAGATTTCCTCGCAGAGCGCGGCCGACTGCTGAAAGCTCGCGTACGCGCGCGGCAGCTCGTCCTGGCGAAACAGGGCCTCGCCGAGAACGTGCAAGTTGATGGCGACCTCGTAGGCGAGACCCGCCTTGCGCGCCAGCTCGACGCTCTTCTGACCGACCTCGACGGCCGCGGCCCAATCGTTGCTGAAGAGCGCTACGATCTGCTGCAAGCGGGCGCGCTCGCTTGCCAGGGCGAGATCATCGGCGGGCGCGAGCTTCTCGGCGCTGGCGACGGCGTCGTTGGCTCTTATTCGGTCGCCGGACGCGGCGTAGGCCAACGCGAGACCCATGAAGACGCGGTGGGCCCTCGTGGGATCGTCGGTCCCCAGCTTCTGCGCTTCCTCGAAACGATCGCGCGCCTTCAGGTAGTCGCCCCGCCGGCGCGCGAGCTCGGCCTCGGTGAGCACGGCCGAGCGAATGAGCTCGGGGTGACCCTTGGCGAGGGTGCGAGCTGCCTGGAGGTAAGTGTCGGCGCCTTCGAAGTCATGCGTGGAGACGAGGATGCTTCCGAGATCGATGCGCGCGGCGACGCGCGTCGCCAGATCGCCGGAGCGATCGATGTGCGCGAGAAGCTGCTCGACGAGCTGGGGGATCTCGCGCGCGGTGCGAACGCGGTACACGGCCGAGGCGAGCTGGCTCAGCCACGCGCCGAGCTCGGCGGCAGGACGTCGCGTGAGGTCGGCGAGCTCGAGGGCACGAATCGTGTCGCGCGCGGCACCGTCGTAGTGACGGCCGAGCAATTTGCGCTGCCCTGATCGTGCGAAATACATCGCCGCGCGATCGCGATCGCCGGCCTCGTAGAAATGAGCGGCGACCCTGGCGGCCTGCTCGACGGCTCGTTCGCCGAGGGCGGCTTCGTACGCGGCGCCCGCGGCCGCGTGCATCTCGCGCCGCGCCTCGGCCGGCAAGAGATCGACGATGACCTCACGCAGCAGAGGAGACGAGAACGCGACGCTCGAGGTGCCCGAGCGCCGAATGAACTCGCGCGTCTCGAGCGACGCCACGACTTTGTCGAGCCTGACGAGCGGCTCGCCGAGCATGAGGGCGAGCGTTGCCAGATCGAGCGGCTCACCGAGAACGGCGGCTGCCGAAAGGGCCCGCCGCTCTTCGGAAGGCAGACGCGAGATGCGCGACGCCATGAGAGCCCGCAGGGGCCTGGGCACCGCAACCTCGCCGCTCAGGCGTAGCTCGACGACGGCTCCGTTGGCGACCACCATGGCGCCGCTGTCGAACAGCTCCTTGATGAGCTCTTCGGTGAAAAGTGGATGACCTTTCGCTCGCTCCTTGCAAAAGGCGACCAGCTCGGGGGGGGCGATGCGCGACCCGGTGCGCTGCGCGATGAGCTCGCGAATCTCGGCGTCGTCGAAGTCGGGCACCTCGACGAGCTCGTGGTGGGCGTGCTTTTCGAGCCGGTGGTGGTGTCCTTCGCGCACGGCGAAGATGAAGACGGCGCGCGATCCCTCGGCGCGCTGCACCGCGTTCTCGATCATCTCGAGGGATTGGGCGTCGAGGGACTGCGCGTTGTCCCAGGCAAAAACGTGAAGCTGATCGGAGGACAGGCTCACCACCATCCGGGCCAACGCCGCCTTCAGGGCGTTTTGGCTGGACCCCGTCTTTTTGGAGGCGCCGAGCTGGAACAGGACTGCGGTCACTTCTTCGTCGCGTAAACCGAGCGCGCGAAGGCGCGGCTCGACCTCGAGGATGCGCTCCTCGGGATCGCCTTCCTTGATGCCGCAGAGCACCTGAAGCAGCGAGGTAATGCCGGAGAGCGGAATGGAAGATCCGCTGGGCGGACACGATCCCATGTGAAAGGCGACCTTGTACTCGCCCTTCTTCAGGCGCCGGTCGGTCTCGTAGAGCAAGCGTGTCTTGCCCGCGCCCTGCGATCCGCGAAGGGTGATGACGAAGACACGGCGACGGCTCGCGAGCGAGAGGATCTCGCCGATTCGCTTGAGCTGGTGTTTACGGCCGACGAATCGTCCCAGTCCTTCACCCGGTGTCTTCAGCTCGCTCACGAGCAGCCCTGGCGCGGCTCCCGATTTCTTGTGTGCGCTGGTCGATGCTTCGAAGAGGAAGAGCCCGCGAATGTTGCGGGCCGCGGAGACCGACACGCCGCAGCTACGCTCGCGCAGGCGTGCCATCTCTTGCGCCGCGGCGAGAAGCGAGCTCAGGCGCTCATCGCGTTTGGGCTCACCCTGGGGCGAGATGAGGACGCGTCCGGCGTGCACACCCGCGGACGGTACCTGATCGGTCGCGCCGCGGGCCTCGGTGGCGCCCGTGGCGCTGCCCATGCGGCGCAGCGCGACCAGGGCGCACCGCACGGCCGTCTCGGTGTCGCGTCCGTCGGCCTCGCCAAGGCCGAAGAGTGCGGCGGCGTGGGGCGACTCTTCTTCGAGCAGGTAGCCCCCGTAGCGTGCGACGATGTCACGCACCCGCTGGCGTCGCTCGGCCGGAATGCTGCCGGCCCAGCCGCCAAGCTGCAAGACCAGCGCGGTGACCTCGCGCCGCTCGCCGAGCCCTGCCGCGCGCGAGGTGAGGGCCGAGAGGCTCAGTGGCCCGGAGGCGCCGATCGGACTGGCCTGGCTCTGGCTTGGAATCTCGACGGGGGTCGTCTCGGCCACCTCGGTCGTTTCTTCGACGACCACCACGGGCGACAGCTCGGGAGGGCGCCACGACGTTCGATCGCGGAATCGGCCGACGAACGTCGCAAGATCGCCCGAACCGAACCGATCGCCCGATGCGTAGAGGTACGCGAGCAGGCTCTCGTACATGCGGCTGGCGTCGGCGAACCGCTTTTCGGGCGCCTGGGCAAGTGCCCGCTCGAGAAGCGATCCCAGCCCCGCGGGCAAATCCTGGCGCACCAGCTCCATCGGCGGAAACTCGCCGGCCTTCACGCGGCGCAGGGTCTCGAATGCGGTCGGCGCGCGGAACGGGTTGACCCCGGTGAGCATCTCGTAGAGCACCGAGCCGAGCGAGAAGAGATCGCTGCGCGCGTCGACAGCTTCGCCGCGCGCCTGCTCTGGGCTCATGTACGAATATTTGCCCTGCAGCTGGGGTGCGCCGTCATTGGGTTTCGAGGATTTCGCGCCGTCACCTTCGCGCGTTTGATCGAGCATGTCGCGTGCCTTGGCGATGCCGAAGTCCGTCACCTTGACCTCGCCCTCCCACGACACGAGAATGTTCTGCGGGCTCACGTCGCGGTGCACGATGCCGAGTGGCCGCATTTGCTCGTCGCGCCTGCGGTGTGCGTGGTCGAGCCCCTTGGCGACCTCGGCGGCTATGTAGACGCACATGCCAGGTGGTAGAAGAATCTTCTGACCCTTGCAGCGCGCGAGCAGGGTGGCCAGATCGAGCCCGGCGACGTACTCCATCGCGATGTAGTAGGTAGGGCCCGTCGCTTGCTCGACGGTGCCGAGATCGAAGACCTGGACGATGTTGGCGTGCGAGAGCCGCACTGCCAGCTTGGCCTCGTGGACGAACAGATCGCTGAACCGCTTGCTCTTGGCGAGGTCGGGCAAGATCCTCTTGATGACCAGGATCTTCTCGAACCCTTCGACCCCGAAGCTCTTGGCCTTGAATACCTCGGCCATGCCTCCGTGGCCGAGACGGTCCAGCAGGCGGTAGCGGCCAAATGTCTCGTCCACGGTGGTGTCCGTCGTTACGGCTTCTGCCAACAAAAGCCCTTGAAACGAAAGGCGAACCTTAGCATCGAAGCCTTCGGTCCGCGAGAGCGATACGGGCGGCGCCCGCGGCGCGATATGGGCGGCGCCCGCGGCGCGAGGCTGGTGCTAGGCTTGTGCTGGAGATCCAGGTGACAGCGCCGGTTTACATCGTTTCAGCCGCTCGAACGCCGATCGGGGCCTTTTTGGGGTCGCTCGCCGAGCTGCCCGCGCCAAGACTGGGGGCGGTCGCCATCCGCGCGGCGCTCGAGCGCGCCAAGCTCCCCGCGGACGCCGTCGGCGAGGTCTTCATGGGCAACGTGCTCTCGGCCGGCATCGGCCAGGCCCCAGCCCGGCAGGCGTCGCTGTTTGCCGGCATTCCCAACGCCGTCCCGACCACGGGCGTCAGCAAGGTGTGCGGATCGGGGCTTCAGGCCGTCGTCTTTGGCGCGAAGACCGTGGCTCTCGGTGACGCGGAGATTGTCGTGGCGGGGGGAATGGAATCGATGTCCAACGTCCCGTACTACCTGCCCAAAGCGCGCTCGGGATACCGCATGGGAGATGGCGCGATCATCGACGGCATGCTCTTCGACGGCCTGTTCGATCCCTACAACCGCTTTCCCATGGGCGAAGCGGCCGAGCTGTGCGCCAAGGAGTTTGGGCTGTCGCGCGAGGCGCAAGACGCCTTTGCCCACGAGAGCTACCGTCGCGCCCTCGCCACCCAGAAGGCAGGCTTGTTCAAGGACGAGATCGCCCCCGTCGAGATCGTCGGAAAAAAAGGCGAAAAAACGGTGGTCACCGAAGACGAGGAGCCCAAACGCTACCTTCCCGAAAAGATGGCCCAGCTCAAGCCCGCCTTCGCAAAGGATGGCAGCATCACCGCCGCCAACGCGTCGAAGATCAACGACGGCGCCGCGGCCGTCGTTCTCGCCAGCGAGCGCGCCGTGAAAGAGCACGGTCTTTCTCCATTGGCACGTATCGTCGCCTATGCGAGCGCGGCGCAAGCTCCGGAGTGGTTTACCACCGCTCCTTCGATTGCGATCGGCCGCACGCTCACGCGTCTCGGACTCGGCGCGAGTGACATCGATCTCTACGAGATCAACGAAGCCTTCGCGGTCGTCACCATGGCCTGCACGTCGCAGTGCCAGCTCGATCCCAGCCTGGTCAACGTACGCGGAGGCGCCGTGGCCCTGGGTCATCCCATTGGCGCGAGCGGCGCGCGCATTCTCACGACGCTCCTTTACGCGATGGCCGAGCGCAAGGCCAAGCGCGGCCTTGCCACCCTGTGCATCGGTGGCGGCGAGGCCGTGGCCCTCGTGGTCGAGCGCTGACATTCATGGACGGAACCCATCCATCGCTCGAGCGGGCCTTCGTGGCGATACTCTACCTGCTGGGCGAGCGTGGCGCGGCCCTGGATCGCTTTGTCGTCGGGCCAGACGCGCGCACCCTGGTGGTCGCGCTCGGCCACGCCGATCAGCAAGCCCGCGCACTTTCGCTGGCCCGCGAGGTGGCGAAGATCACGCTGGCGCTCGAACGGGGGGAGCTCGCATGACGTTGCCCAGCGGACGCGTTCTCAAGGGGCCGGTCGATGTCGCGAAGACGGTCGATCCCGATGGCGCCAAGAGCGGCGCCGGACGTCTCGTGAAGAGCGTGCTCGTCGATGCCTCGCTCGAGGCCTCCCGTAAGATTGCCGCCGCCGAGGAGCACGCGCGCAGCATCGTCGCCGAGGCAGAACGAGCAGCGCGCACCGTTCGGGAAGGCGCGCGCGAAGAGGGCCGTCGCGAGGCGGTGGCCGAGATCACGGCGGCCTGGGTCAAGCTTCGAACACATGAGGAGAACAAAGCCGAGCACGAGCTCGATCGCACCCTCGAGCTTGCCACCGCCATGGCCGAGCGGCTCATCGGCGAGTCCTTGGCCCTCGATCCGGGGAAGATCTTGGCGATCGCCAGGCAAGCACTGGGCTCTGCCCGCCAGTCGCGGCGCATCGCCGTCAAGGCCCATCCCGTTGACGCCGAGGCTCTCCAACGCGAAATCGCCCGGATTGGCCTTGAGGGAGCGGCGATCGAGATCCATGTTGAGCCGGCGCGCCCCCGCGGGAGCCTGCTTCTCGAAACCGACCTGGGAATCCTCGATGCCGACCTCTCCATCCAGCTCGATCGGCTCGCCCGATCCCTACGCGACGGCCTCCGCTCCGATTGACACCGTGGAGCAAGTCGCTCACGCGTCGCCCCTCGCGCCCGTTCGCTGGAAGGTGCCGGCTCTACTTTTTGTTCTGACGGTGGCGAGTGTCTTTTTTACCCAGGCCTACGACCCGGGCCACAGTCTTCATTTTCGCGACGGTCTTCTCTACACCGTACCTCTGCTCGCGATCCTTCTGACCCACGAGTTCGGACACTACCTCTTCGCGCGCTACCACCGCGTCAATGCCTCGCTGCCCCACTTCATTCCGATGCCTCTCTTGACGCCCTTCGGTACGATGGGTGCGGTCATCGTGATGCGCGATCGCATCAAGTCCAAGAACGCCCTGCTCGATATCGGAGCTTCGGGCCCTCTCGCCGGGCTCGCGCTGGCCATTCCCATCGTTCTCTACGGATTGGCGCACTCGCCGATCGTTGCCCTCACGCAGGGCACCGAGCAAGAAGGCAATAGTGTCATCTACTGGCTCGCCAAGAGAATCGCAGTGGGCCCGATTCCTCCTGGCTTCGATGTTCTCATGAGCCCCATGGCCTTTGCCGGATGGACGGGGCTCTTCGTGACCATGCTCAACCTGTTGCCGGTCGGTCAGCTCGACGGTGGTCATGTTGCCTATGCGCTCTTCGGTCCGCGGCAGAACCAATTCTCGCGGATCTTCCGCTACGGGCTGCTCTTGCTGGTGCCCGTGAACCTCATCTTGCATCGACCCGACCTTCACGCGGGTTTCAGCCGGGATGCGTGGAGCTTGTCAATCTCGGCTGCGCTCCCGTGGCTGGGCTGGTTCGTCGTTCTTTCGATTCTCGAACGCCTTTCGGGTGGCGGTCACCCTCCCACGGAGGCGGGCGCGCTCTCTCCCGTGCGTCGGATGATTGCGATTGGTACGCTGATCTTCTTCGTCTTGCTCTTCATGCCGACCCCGTGGATGCGGACCTGAGCCGCGATTGACTTAGCCGGCCTTGAGAAACGGCTCCCACTCTTTGAAGGGCTCGCGGGCCTCGAGCAGAATCTGTGCGGTGGTCGTCCAGCGCGGGCGCACGGGTATTCGCAAGAGTCGCATCCCCGCCTCGTCGGGCGTTCGCCATCCCTTGCGCAGGTTGCAGATGCGGCACGCGGTGACCAGGTTTTCCCAGGTGTCCATTCCTCCGCGCGAGCGAGGAAGAATGTGGTCGATGTTGAGCTCGCGAATCGGCGGGCGCTTGGCGCAATATTGGCACTGGTGGCC
>JBBSDY010000093.1:0-9390 GCA_038240245.1 Polyangiales bacterium | reverse complement strand
CGCCGGCCACGGCTCCCCTCGCGTCGACGGCGCGCGCGGAGGCGGCCTCGACGAGACGGTCGCGACGGACAGCGAGCTTGCCGCCCAGGAGATTACGGTAGAGCGCACGATGGGCCTCGAGGCCCGCCCGGTGGGCCAACAGCAGCTCGAGGGGCGCATGCTCGGAAGGGGTTCCCACGGCTTCCGGCAGGTGCTTGCCGAGCGGCTCGGCCAGGCTCAGCTTGCCAGAGCGCACGAGTCGCGCCGCGGCGAGGGCCGTGAACGACTTGGTGACCGAGGCGAGGTCGAACCACGTGCCGGGGGTAACCCGAGGCTCGTTCTCGCCGAGCGCGAGTCGCCCGGCGGCGCCGATCTCGCTGATCCAGAGACCACCCGCGCGAACCGAAGCCCCCGCAACGACGGCCGAGGCCACCCTCTCGTGGACGAAAAGCTCGTGCGCCAGGCGATTCAATCGACAAAACTGATACCATCGGTGACCTCTTGACGCTAAGCCAGGCGTGTGAACGATCGTCTCGTATCCTCCGAGGTGCGCAAAGCCCGAGAGCGGCTGAGCCAGCTCGGCCGCTGGTACGCGTCACGACCGTGTGAGCCGAGAAGGGCCGGGGCAGATCCGAACGACATCGACGCGCTGATCGCCGCGGACCGCGATCTCGAAGAGACGGCACGTACCGCGCGCATCGATCTCATCGCCGAGGTCGACCGGCGGGCGGGGCCGTTCGAGGCGCGCTTTCTGTCGGCGCTGATCGACGTGCCGCGCGAAAGGTTCGTGCGCCCCGCAGACATCGCCGAAAGCTCGATCGACACACCCCTTTTGCTCGATGCCGAAGGCCTTGCCACGATCAGCGCACCCCACGCTTACTTGCTTTCGTTTCGCGTGCTTGGTCTCAAACCGGGCGACCGGGTGGCCGAGCTGGGGACGGGATCGGGCTACGGCGCCGCGCTCGCCAGCCACATCGTCACGGCCTCGGGATCGGTCCTATCGATCGAGATCGACGAGGGGCTGGCGCGACGGGCCCGCCTGCTGCTCGCGGGCTACCCCAACGTCCAGGCGACCTCGGGCGACGCCGCCGAGATGCTCCCCATCTGGCGCGGCTCCGAGCGCATCACGGTCACCTTCGCGGTCGATGCCGTCCCGCAACCGTGGCTGGACGCCATCCCCGAAGGTGGAAGGATGGTTGCCCCGGTCGGCCGCGCCGGCGGGCAGCGCCTCTTGCGAGTGGATCGCGTGTCCGGCGACCTGCTTTGGTCGGACCACGGAGCCGTGCGCTACGTTCGCAACCGCGGCCGCGGTTTTTTGACGCAAGAGGCGTAGACCCGCTACGCTAGTCAGCAAGCCTGCCGGCCAGCCGGTCGGGCCAAGCAAGACGCAAATGGCCGATTTTGTATGGGAAGCGAGATCGCGTACCGGCGAGATTCGCAAGGGAACGATGGAGGCCGACACGCAGGCCGCGGTCGAGAACCGCCTGCGTCAACAACAGCTCAGTCCCGTCAAGGTGCGGCGGCGCATCGGCTTCAGCGGCCTGAAAATTGGCTCGGGTGTGAATGCGAAGGAGATCGTCGTCTTCACCCGCCAGTTCGCGACCATGATCGACGCCGGCCTGCCGCTCGTGCAGTGCCTCGACATTCTGGCCAACCAGCAAGAGAACATGATCTTCCAGGCGGCGCTGCGCGACATCAAGGCGCACGTCGAAGAAGGCGCGACGTTCAGCGATGCCCTGCGGCGCCATCCGCGCATCTTCGATGATCTCTATGCCAACCTGGTGCAGGCCGGTGAAGTGGGCGGAATTCTCGATACCATTTTGAACCGGCTGGCCGTCTACATCGAGAAGAACGTCAAGCTCGTGCGCCAGGTGCGCGGCGCAATGGTCTATCCGCTGAGCGTGCTCTGCATCGCGATCGGCGTGATGAGCGTTCTGCTCTCGTTCGTCATTCCTGCCTTCGAAAATATGTTCAAGGACTTCGGAGCCAAGGACGAGCTCCCCAAGCTGACCAAGTGGGTCGTGGCCTTCTCGCACGGCTTCGTCACTTACCTACCGCTCATCGTGCTCGGCGGGATCGGTGGCGTCGTCGGATTCGTTTACACCTACCGAACGCCCGCCGGCAAAAGGACCATCCACCGGCTCATGCTGCAGCTTCCGGTGCTGGGTCCCGTGTTGCGAAAGATCGCCGTCGCGCGCTTCACGCGCACACTGGGGACGCTCCTGCAATCGGGCGTTCCCATCCTCGACGCGCTCGAGATCGTGGCCAAGACGGCGGGCAACGTGATCGTGACCGACGCCATCATGTACGCGCGACAGCGCATCAGCGAGGGTCGGAACATGGCCGAGCCCCTCATCGAATCCAAAGTATTCCCGTCGATGGTGGTGCAGATGATCGCCGTCGGCGAACAGACCGGCGCGCTCGATCAGATGCTCAATAAGATCGCCGATTTCTACGAAGAAGAAGTCGACGTCGCGGTGGCCGCGCTCACCTCGCTGATGGAGCCCATCATGATGGTGGGCATCGGCGGCATGGTGGGCGTGGTGCTCATCTCGATGTACCTGCCCATCTTCGATCTGGCTGGCAAAATCAAAGGGGACTAGGTGTCAGGTCCGTCGTCAGGGCCGTCACTGGTTCAGCAGCTCACCGCCCGGCTAGGCTGGCTGGTCGGGCTCCGCCTGCTGTTCTTGACAGTGCTCTTTGGCCTGACTGCCTCGTTCTATTTGAGGAGCGGGTTTCAGGTGGGAACCTTCTCCAACCGCGTGCTGCTCGTCGCGCTCGTGGTGACGTACCTAGTCGCCAGCGTCTATTTCGTCGCCCTCAAGCGCAAGCGCTACCTCGTCGAGCTCGCCTATGCCGAGCTGGTGATCGATCAGGCGACGTGGACCGCACTCATCTACGTGACGGGCGGCGCCACGAGCGGTGCCACGGCGCTCTATGGGCTCACGTGCCTGGGCGGAGCGATCCTCATCGGGCCGCGTGGCCCGTTCGTGGCGGCGATCGCCGGAGCGTTATTTTTCTCGCTGCTGTGCACGGGATTCGTCTCGGGGGTCATCGGAGCTCCGCCCGATCAACCGAGCAGCCTCTACGTCACCCAGCTGGGCGAGGTCATCTATCCCTTCTTCATCAACCTGCTCGTCCTCATGGTCGTCATGCTGCTTGCCGAGTACCTGGCCGAGCGACTGCGATTGACCGGCGGCCGGCTCGAGGAGGCAACGCAGCGGGCCGAGGACGCCGAACGGCTGGCTGCCCTCGGTCGCATCGCCGCCGGCCTGGCGCACGAGATCCGAAACCCGCTGGGATCGATCGTGGGCTCGGTGCAGCTGCTCAGCTCGACGAACGGGCTCACCGACGAAGGCAAGCACCTCTGCAGCATCGTCGAGCGAGAAACGGGGCGGCTCAACGATCTCGTCGAGGACATGCTCCAGCTGGCGCGTCCTCGACAGCCCGTTCTTGGCGATGTCGACGTGGCAAGAACTGCACGCGAGGTCGTTGCCCTCGCGTCGCAGTCGGGGCGCGGCGCCGACGTCATGGTGCGCTACGATGGCCCCGCGAGCTCGGAAAGCCTCATCATGCGGGCCGACGCCGGCCAGCTTCGGCAAGTCGTGTGGAATCTCGTCCGCAACGCGGTGCAGGCGAGTAGCCCAGGAGCCAAGGTGCTGGTTCGCGTCACCGACGAAGGGGCCGGGGGCAAACGCAAACCCAACGGCCCCGCCCTGCTCGAGGTCCACGACGATGGGCCAGGCATCGGCCCCGAGGCCAAGAGCCGACTGTTCGACGCCTTTTTCACCACCCGGTCGAGCGGCATGGGAATCGGCCTCGCCGTGGTCAAGCGGATCGTGGACGAGCACGGCTGGCGCATCGAGGTGGACAGCAGCGAAGGTCGGGGAGCCACGTTTCGGGTACGCATGGGGGGGTAGGCCAAACGTCGTGAATCTCAGGCCTCATGTGGACGTCTTACCCAAAGAGCCTTAGATAACTTGGCACCGTTGTTGCTGAGTCTCTTGGCAGGAGGAGTCCCCATGTTTCGCTGGTTTCGAACACTTGCTTCGCTGGGCATCGCGCTGGCCGCACTGGCAGTCTTCGAGCCCCAGGCGCTCGCCGATTCCGCGCAGGAGTTCATCCAGTCACGACAGAGCCAGGTCACCGCGCTCCTTCATCAATCGCCCGGCGCCCAGCGCGACAAGCAAATCGCCAACGTGCTCGACGGCATGATCGACTACCAGGAGCTCGCCAAGCGTTCCCTGGCGGTCCACTGGGCCGATCTGACCGAACCGCAGCGCAAAGATTTTACGGACGTGCTCAAGCGCCTGGTTCAGCGCAACTACGAGCACAGCATCAAGGGGATTCTCGACTACCGCATCGAGTACCTCGGCGAAGAGCCGGGGCCCGAGGGGGCATTGGTCCATACCCGCGCCAGCTCGACCACCGATCAGCGCGAAGAGCCCATCACGATCGACTACCGCGTCTCGGCGCCGACGTCGGGCACTTTCAAGGTAGTCGATGTGGTCACCGAAGGGGCGAGCCTGGTCCTCACCTACAAGAGCCAGTTTCACCGCGTCATCCAGAAGGACGGCTTCGAAGCCCTGCTCAAGCGCATGAAGGACAAGCTCGCCAAGGGCCAGGCCGTCTAGGCCACTCACCCAAGGGTGTAACCGCCGGGGTGTCGCAAGGTTGCAACACCCCCCATTCGGGTAAAAACTCGCGCGGCCCCGGCGAAAAACGTATGATCTTGGCAGGATGATCCGTCCGAACAAGCGGCGTCGCCCGGTGCGACCCGCGTCAGAGGGGGCGCCGGGGGCCGGCGCGATTTCCAAGATCCCCTTGCGTTTGGCGGTCACCAAGGGTGGCTTGGGGCTCGAGCTCGACGGAGCCTTGTCCCTCGGATTCTGTGACATCGAGCAGCTATCGATCTCGCTGGTGGGGCTCACCTTCCCCGTCGACCTGTCCGGCGGCGTGGCGCGGTTTCGACACCGTCGGGGCGCGCTCGAGCACCTGTCGCTCGCCGCGAGGCGAGACAAGGTGGTGGCCGCTTTGGCTTCTGCGATGCGCGGTGTGCTCGGACCAGAAAGTCCCGCGCTCACCGTGGCCGGCATCGCGGGCGGCGTGATGATCGGCATCTCTTCGGGGACCCAGGCGCTGGCCTTCGATTTGCTCTGGGTGCCCAGCGAGGGCGACGCGCGCTGGATTGTGTGCCAGGCGCGATCCATCGGTCTTGCCACGCCATCGCTCGCCGCGGCGCTTCGGGCGATGGACGCGGTCGTCGGTCGACAGGCCGAACGCTCGGGAGCCACGTTCATCTTCGCCGACGCCGCCGGGTCCATCGCGCGCCACGCGCTTCCATCGGCCGGCGCGCGAACGCCCGACACCGCCGACGTGCGCTGGGGCCAGCTCGAATCGGACAGCTTCGGTTTCCGGATCGCCTGCGATCGAACGTTCTCGCCGCCCCTCATTTCTCCGCACGCCATCCGCGAGCTCGAGCTTGCCCGCCTCACCGAAGCAGCGGATGCGGCGCTCGCGGGCAGCGATCTCGAGACGGCGCGAGATGTCTACCTGACGCTGCTCGAACGCTCGCCGCGCGACGCCGATCTCGCCCGACGGCTGGCCGATCTCGACCGGGTCGCCGGAGATCGCTCCGAAGCAGCGCTCTCCACGCTTCTCGAGGCCATGCCCCTCGCCGAGGCCGGCATGTTGGCCGGCGAGCTGCTCGCCGCCGCGGGCAACGCTCACGCGTCGGTGCTTGCGCTGCGTCAGGCAGCCGAGCGCGAAGCTTACGGACCTCTCGCTGCTCTGGCGCTCTTGCGCGCGTCGGAAACGACAGAGACCATTCGTGACCGCCTCGAGCTTCTCGATCAGGCGGTGGCTCGCTCCCCTGCCCTCGAGGCACCACGGTGGGCCCGCTTCGCGCTCCGGCTCGAGCTGGCCGATCTCAAGGGCCCAATGGCCGATGCCGAGCACCTCGAGGCAGCGACCCGCGGGGCGTACCGCCGTCACGAGGTGTGGCGCCGCGCTGCCGATGCGTTTCTCGCGCGCGGCCACCACGCCAAGGCGATCACGCTCTTCGAGCGCGCGCTGCGGTACGCGCCCGACAATCCGAGCGCCGTCTCGGGTCTCGCGCGAAGCTTGCTCGCCGCCGGCCGCAGCGGACGCGCGCTCGATCTCATGTCGCGGGCGGTGGAGCTCGGCGAGCGCAAGGGAACGCCGTCGTTCGATGCGGTCATGGCTCTCGCCCGAGCCCTGGCCGAGTCGGCCGGCGATCTGCCCCACGCCATCGCCCGCCTCCGATCGATACCTGCTGGCGAAAAAGAGAGCCTCGACGCGCGCGGACTGGAAGGGCGCTACCGCGCGACGTTGGGTGATCTCGCCGGCGCTTCGATGGCGTTCGCGCAGATGCGCGATGCGATTGAGCTCGCCAACGAGATCGACTCTGAACGGGCGGCGGCGTGGTTGGTCGAAGCCGCGCGCTTCGAACGGACGAGCAAGCAAGATCCGCTCGCCGCCCAACGGCACCTGGCGGTCGCTCTGCAACTGTTGCCTCGCGACGGCAAGATTCTCTCCGCCTTCCGCGAAGTCGCCGCGATGGCATCGCGGGCGGGTCGCGAGCTTGGTCTCGGGGCGCCCGCGCCAGCGTCGCTTCCCGCAGCGTCGCCGCCTGCCGCAGCGTCGCCGCCTGCCGCAGCGTCGCTCCCTGGCGCCGCGCTGCCCGATCCGGCGCAAGACGAAGAGCTCGCGCAAATGCTCACCGATCGGGTGCGCGGTGATCCCACCAACCACGCGGTTGCCATGCAGCTTGCCGACGTGCTCTGCCGTCTGGGCCGACACCTCGAGCTCTTCGCGCTGCTGTCAGCGCGGCTCGAGGACGCGCCCGATGACGTTCGACCCGAGCTTCTGCCCCGTCAAAAAGAGGTGCTCGAGCGCCTGGTCGAACAAGCACACCGCGAAAAGCGCGCCGACGAAGAACGCATCTATTCCGACGCCCTCGCTCGCCTGAAGTAAGCGCCCGGCTATTTCGGCGGCGTGACGGAGCGCGGCCCCCAGACGACGGAGCCGTCAAAGAGCAGCACACGCACCGCGCCTCGTTCTTCGAGCCACGCCAGTCCCAGCGCGACGGCGCCTCGACCTGTCTCGCCGAGCGCCGTACCCGGTGCGATCTCGCCCACGATCTCGGCGGAGGCGCCCGCGGCGACGCGGACCAGGTGAAGCTCGTCATCGTCCCCCAGGGCGCCCGCCAGCATCAGAGGGGCGCGCCCATCGGCGCCCGCGAACGTGCCCGCGGTCGCGCCGGCCGTGCCCGGTATGCGGACGAAGTGCTTGCCGTCTCGCGAGATGAGAGCGCCGAGATTGTCGCCCACGGCCACGGCAGCGCCGCGACAGGCCATCCACCTCGCTCGCGAGACGTTGGGCGAGGCCAGCGCAGCCACGTCGCCGGAAACCCGTTCGCTGAACCAGGTGGTGCCGTCGGCCGAGGTCAGCAGCTCGAGCGCCACACCTTTGCGAACCAGCGCGACGACCGATCCGTCTTCGCGCGTCGCCAGCGCGACGAGCGGCCACCCGACACCGGGGCAGGCCTGGAACGATTCGCCGAGATCGCGGCTAACCGTCAGCTGACCAGTCGCATGGCCGATCCACAGCGCCGTCTTGCCGCTCACGCTCGCGGCAAGCGACGCGAAGGGTGGCTCACCATGTGACTCGTAGGCTCCGCGGGCGCGGGTCGCCGTCTTTCCACCATCGCGCGAAACCCACAGAGCGCCACTTCGTGCAAGTGCAACCAACACGTCCAGCGCGGACAGCATCGAGACCGCCACCAGTGGATCGTTTTCGTTCGCGGCCCACGAGAACGCCGTGTTCAGAGAGGAAGATTCCGACCACGCCGCATCCGCCCAGCGGAGACTCTCGACATCGGGCGCGACCTCGCGACCTTCGAGCAGCAGCGCGTCTTCGAAATCCCCTTCGTCATCGGCGTCCATGGCCGGCAGCTCCTCGTCGAGGGAGTGCTCGATGGGATCGCTTGTTCCCTCTTCACCGTCGTCGTCGTCGGAAGGAGGCAAATCCTCGTGATCGTCGAAGTCACCTCCGCCAGCCGGAGGCTCGCCCTCGGCTCCGGCGACTGGCTCGTCGTCCACCAGGTCGAGCTCGGGCTCACCGACGTCGGCCTCCCAGCGCTCGTCGGCCGCCTCGGCCGCGCGGGCCTTGGCGCCATCGGCGCCCGGCTCATCATCGGGAATCTCGACGCCGATGTCGACGTCGAGGTCTTCGGCCGCGGCATCGTCGAGCGACGAGTCGAGGACCTCGGGGAGCGGGTCGTCGTCGACCTCGTCGCCCGTGTTGCGCTCGTCATCGTCCCCATCGAGGGGCGGGAGCTCCGTCAACCAATCTTCGACCTCGGTTTTCATCCGCTGCTTCCCGCCGCCTCGCGCTAGGCTCCCCATAGTACCCGTTCGCCGGACAAACCCCAGCTTGACGCACCAAAGAATACCTTCTCCCGACTCGGCCACACCACGAGCCGAGAAATCGCCTCGTGACATGCTGCTGGTCGGGCTCGTCTTTCGCCGAGTTCGCGTTCGGGCACGCGAGGTTGTCTTCGTCAAGGGCGTGATCGAGGCGAGCGAAGGGCTCGCCGTCGTCTTCGCCGAGAGCGGAGGCGATCTCACCATCGCCACTTCGCCGAGCCAGACCGAACAGCTCGATGAAATTCTACGAGATCTCGAGCAAGACGCCGGAGCGCTGGTCGAGTAGCGCAAAAAACTATTCGGGAACTGTTTTTGGTGACGGAAGTTGGTGGTAGGGTGCATGTTGGGTCGGCGTGCTGCAAAAAACTCCTATCAGCGAGACGCGAGGGGCGGAGGCGAGTGAGCCGTCGGCGACGACCGACCAGCGCGTGCGGGCAGCGTGGCACGCCTGGCTCTCGGCTTTGGCGATCGATCCCGAGGCCGCGCTCGCTGCCGCCATGGCATACGAAGCACTCGACGATTCAGGACGCAACGCGTGGCTCGATGCGCTCGATGAAGACGCTGCTCAAATCACCGTGCCGATGGTGGCCATCTACGCGCCGCTCCTGTCGGTCGAGACCGAGCCCGGCCGACGATCGCGCATCCAGACTGCCGTCGGCGAGAGCGGCGTCATCGCTCGACGACCGGTGGGTCGTGCGCTGCGCGGCGTCGCCGACGACGACGATCGAATCGTCGCGGTCGTGCTGCCGCTCTATCTCGACTTCGTTCACGTGGTCGCGTGCCGCATCCGGCCGCACGGCGGGTTCGTCTGGGTAAAACGCGATCCCATCGTCCACGATCGCGACGCCCCGCGGACGCGCACGGAGATCGAAGGCATCGTGCTCGAGCAAACGCCACTCAAGCCCATCATCGAAGAGCTCGCCCACGCCATTCTGGCTCACCGTCGCAGCGGGCGCGAGCT
>JBBSDY010000092.1:0-9424 GCA_038240245.1 Polyangiales bacterium | reverse complement strand
TGGGCTTCGGGCAGCGTCCAGGCGCAGGGATCGTGGGTGAGGTTCTCGAGCGCGCGACGCTCGCGCCTCGTCCGACGGCAGCGGGTGATGAACACGCTGAGCAGGATGCGCTGCAGCCACGCTCGCAGGTTCGAGCCTTGCTCGTACTGGCCCTCGAAGCGCAGGGCCCGCTCGATGGTGTCTTGCAGAACGTCCTGGGCGACGGCGTGGTTGCGCGCGAGGCGCAGCGCACGCGCAAAGAGATCGGGCAAGTGGGCCGTGAGGCGGGCGCGGAGCTCGCTCTCCGGCCTCGCAAGGGCCGGGGTGCAGGGGCGCGGGACGGGAAGTGAAACGGTCATCATGTCCTCCATGACCCTCCCTTCCGCAAGCCGAGTGCCACACGCAAAGCGACCGCAAGTGGTGGAAATCTAAGCTACCGGTTGCGGCCGTGGGGACGCATGCCCGTGTCAAACTGTCAGCGGATCGGTTCCTCGTGCCAGCGCGGCAAGGACATCTGGCACGCCGTCGGCCACCTCGCCTGCCAGCAGCCCGCGATCGGCGCCCCCGTGGCGGGACCTCCACAAGTCGGCGGCAAGCCCGTGAACGTGCACGCCCGCCGACGCGGCGTGCTCCGGTGACATCACGCACGCGAAAGCGGCGATGATCCCAGCCAGTACGTCGCCTGCCCCCGCGGTGGCGAGGGCGGGGTTTCCCGACGTGTTGATCAGCAGCGGACCCTCTGATCCTGCCACGATCGTTCGCGCGCCCTTCAGCACCACGGTGGCGCGCGCGCGATCGGCGAGCTCGCGCACCGCCCCCGCCCGATCGTGCTCGACTGCGTCTGACTTCATGCCGAGCAGCCGCGCCGCTTCGCCGGGGTGCGGCGTGAGAATGACGGGCCCCCGGGCGGAAGCAAACGCCTCGGGGCGGCCGGCGAAGAGCGTGAGCGCATCGGCATCGATGACCCTAATGCCCTGCCAGTGAAGCACGACGTGCTCGACGGCGACTCGCGCGCGATCGTCGAGGCCGAGACCAGGTCCGATGACGACGACGCGTTTTCCCGCCAGGGCGACATCGAGTGAGCGTTGGATGTCCGTGGGATCGATGGCGGCGGTCATCAGCTCGATCACCCGCGCTTGCAGCGCCTCGACCGCCTTGGGCCACGAAGCGAGGGTGACCAGCCCCGCACCTGCGCGAAACGCGCCCAGACCCACGAGCAATGCCGCGCCGAGCTTTCCCTCGGAGCCGGCCACCGCAAGGACGCTGCCGGCGGCGTGCTTGTGCACGTTGGCCTCGCGTGGAGCGATCCACGACGCGACGGTATCGGAGCCGATCACCTCGGCCACGTGACCCACCTGGGCGAGGACAATCGGCGGGACCCCGAGATCGACGACGTGCACCCTGCCCGAAAGCCGCGCTCCCTCGGGGGTGAGCAAACCCATCTTCAGGGCCCCGAAGGTGACGGTATCGTGCGCGTGAACCGCGGTGCCGAGCGGCGTTCCGCTGTCGGCATCGAGACCGGAAGGGATGTCGAGCGAGACGCGGTGAGCACCGAGCTGGTTGATCACCTCGATGACGTCCTTCAAGTGTCCTTCGATGGGACGGGCGAGGCCGGTTCCGAAAAGCGCGTCGACCGCCATCGTGGCCTGCGATAGCTCGTTCTCGAGCGGCCCGAGATCGCTGCCCTCGGGGAGCTCGGTGTACTCACCGCCGAGGTCGATGTACGCATCGTGGTTGATGCGCGCGTCCCCGGTGACCTTCTCGCTGCGGGCCGTCAGAAAGCAGTGCACACCAAAGCCGCGCGACAGAAGGTGCCGCGCGACCGCGAAGCCGTCGCCGCCGTTGTTTCCCGCGCCACAGACGACGACGATGCGCGCCTCGGTGCTCTTGGCGATCTTGGCAATGACGTCGGCCGCGCCGCGTCCGGCATTTTCCATGAGGACGACGCCGGGCACGTTGCAGGTTTCCACGGCGTACTTGTCGTACGCCCTCATCTGGACACGCGAGAGAACGGGGCTCACGAACCCTCCAATACAACGACCGCAGCCGCGACGCCCGCGTCATGCGTAATCGACACCAGGGCGCGCGATACCCCGAGCCTCTGGGCGACGAGCGCCGCCCGCCCCGAAAATCGCATTTCTGGCTCACCCAAAAGACCGCGACCCACCTCGAAATCGTGCCAGAGGGCGCCCGCGCGACCGAGAAATGCCTTCACCGCTGCCTCCTTGGCAGCCCACCTACCCGCCAGGGCGGTGGCGCGATCGCGGCGCCCCGCCAGGATGGCCTGCTCACGAGACGTGAGAACTCGGGTCCACATGCGCTCGCCGTGCCGGTCGAGCACCGCGCGGATGCGATCGATGGAGGCGACGTCGATGCCGAGCCCGAGGATCATCGCGCGGCGCTCGAGGATCCCGGGGGGGCGCAAGCCATGACTCGCTACCGCATTCCGATGCCGCGCTCGAGGGCGGCGCGCATGTCGCGAACCGCGGCGTCGAGCCCGCCGAAGATCGCGTCGCTGATGATCGCGTGGCCGATGTTGACCTCGGCGATGGCTGCAATGGCCGCCACCTCGACGGCATTGTGCCGGGTCAGCCCGTGTCCGGCGGCCACCTCGAGCCCTCGGGCATTTGCGCGCTGGGCGGCGTGGCGCAAGAGGGAAAGCTGCTCGGGCCTTTGTGTGCCTTGCGCCGAGCAATACTCACCGGTGTGCAGCTCGATCTGCGTGGCTCCCAAATCGCGCGAGGCTTCGATTTGCGCGTCGTCGGGCGCGATGAAAAGGCTCAGGCGAATACCCGCTTCGACCAGCCGCCGACAGAGTAAACCCAGCGCGGCGCCTCCCCGCAGGGCGTCGAGGCCACCCTCGGTGGTTCGCTCTTCGCGTCGCTCGGGAACCAGGGTGACCGTATCGGGGCGAATCCGCAGCGCCACCTGCAACATCTCTTCGGTGGGCGCCATCTCGAGGTTGAAGAACGTCGTGATCTGCGCCCGCAGTTTTTCGACGTCGGCGTCGCTGATGTGGCGGCGATCTTCGCGCAGGTGCGCGGTGATCCCGTCGGCCCCCGCCCGCTCGCACACGGCGGCGGCAAAGGACGGATCGGGATAAATCGTCCCCCGCGCGTTGCGGATGGTGGCAACGTGGTCGACGTTGATGTGAAGCCGAATCGTCATGACCGAACGTCAGGCGTCACGGAAGCTCCTCGTCGCCCTCTTTGGTCTCCCACAGCGAGTCTTCGGTGGTCGGCGTGGGCAACAGCTCGCCGTTGGGACCGTCGCGACGCACGACGATCGTCTTGCGCGAAATGGTGTCCGGCGATTCGCGGGCAAACACCGAGATGACGTTTACCCCGGGGCGGAGCGCGACGTCCGCCTCGAGGCTCATCTTTTTGGGATCGGCGCTGCTCCCGTTGCTCTTGTAGAAAACCTTGCGCGATCCCACGAAGACGTAGGTGTCGAGCAACTTGGTGACATCGCTCGCCGTCGCACCCACCTTGATGTGCCCGTCGCGGGTGGCGAGCGCCGCCGGAGCGACGTCGATCATCGGAGGAGCGTGGCTATAGATGTCGTCGAAAGCGGGTGCAGGCGAGGGCGTGCCACCATCGGTCACGTCCTTGGACGACACGAACGCGAATCGACCGCTGCCCAGATCGATCTTGGTGAAATCGCCAACGCGCGCCAGGCGCGTCACGGCGACGCCGCCGGCAAGCTTGCCAAACGGCCGCGCTCCGGCCTGGGGCTCGTCGACCAGCAACGCCCCTTGCTGCCCCGCACGAACGGCGCCCGGCGCCGCGACGAGCGCCGAGGTCGACTCGATGGGGATCTTGATCTTCTCCGAGGCAACTTCGCGTAGATCGCGATCGCTCACCGACAGCTCGACCTTCGCCTCGTTGTCAGGCAGCTGCTGTCCGACGTCGAACGTGAAGGCCACCTTGCGAACATCGCCCGGCTCCATGTTCGAGACGTCGAAACGACCGTCGCGCAAGAGCAGCCCGTCCCCGCTCAGATTTCGCAGGTTGGCTTGCGTGTCGTAGGACCGGCCCCGACCCACGTTCTTGACGGTGAGGTACATGGTCACCGCTTCGCCTCGCTGCACGCGGCCATCGCCGTTTCCACCGCGGTTGTCGGTGATCTGATAGGCGTACGAGAAAACCGGCCGTTCGAGCCCACGGATGGTGGTGCGGATCTCGGCATCGGGGGGAGCGTGCCCCCCGGTCGCATCGAATTTGATCTTCACTCCGTCACTGCGGGTGACGGTTTCTTTGGGGATCTTGCAGACGCGGGGCGCGTTGGTGGCCACGGGTGCCGACGTCCCAGGTTTGCGACCGTCGACCTCACATGAGCCGAGCGGCGCGGTGGCCGTCCGGGATTGCCCGGGATTGATCTTGCCGAAGATGAGCTCCTTGTTGTCGAGAACCCAGTTGTCGCTTTTGCTCGTCGCGCGAACGCGAAAGGCGGGCGCCTTGCCGTTGTTTTTCACGGTGACCTTCAGCGTCATCGGCTCGCCCGCGCGCACGTCACCGTCGGGACGATCGGTCTCGACCTTCACCTCGAAATCCTTGGGGCCCGGACCGACGTCGGTAGCCGTCGTGTCCGTCCAGTCGACGCCGAGCTTCTGCATCTCGTTCGAGACCTTGCCCCATTCTTCGCGCGAAACTTGCGCGATGAAGTCCTTGGCCGCGTGCACCTCGTCGGGACGTTTTCCGGTCGGCATGTGCGCCACGAGATCGCGCGCGAATTTGATGGGGAAATCAGGGGTGAACGTGTCCTCGGGATCGCCGCCCCGCTCGCGCATCGCCTGGCGGTCGGCGTCGGAGAGACTGTAGCGGACGAGCTCGAGTGGTTTGCCGTCGCGGGTGTGGGAGTTGGAAAGGTGCTGCGACAGGTCGCGCTCGCGCAGGCCCTTGCGCTGCACGAAGATGTCCATTTCGAGCGCATCGACCGTCATCGGATCGAGCTCGATGTCCGGTGTCACGCCCACGCCTTGAATCGATACGTCGCCCGGCGTGAGGTACTGCGCAATGGTCAGCTTGAGAGCAGCCTTGTCGGGGGTGACGTCCGGAAAGACGAGCTGAACGCTTCCCTTGCCGAATGTCTGCTCGCCCACCAAAACCGCGCGATCGTGGTTTTTCAAAGCACCGGCGACGATCTCGCTCGCGCTGGCCGACGAGCCGCTCACCAGCACGACCAGGGGATAGTCGGGCTCGTTGCCTTCGGCGTGGGCGAGCTTCTCTTCACGGCCCTCGGCCATGCCCACCGTGGCAACCAGGACGCCGTCGCGGATCCACTTGTCGGCGATCTTGGCAGCCTGATCGAGCAGTCCGCCGGGGTTACCGCGCAGATCGAGGACCACGCCTTTCAGGTTGGGCGCCTTCTGCCGAAACTCGGCGAGAGCGTTGTCGACCTGACCCGAAGAGTTGCTCTGAAACTGCTTGAGGCGCAGGTAGCCGACGTCGCCGTCGAGCAGGCGCGATTCGACCGATGGAACCTTGATCTGCTCGCGGACGAGATCGAACGCTTTCGAGCCTTCCCAGCCCTTGGTTCCGTCGCGATGGATGAACACCGTGACCTTGGTGCCGGGATCGCCGCGTAGTCGCTTGACGGCGTCGTCGAGTGGCATGTTGAGCGTGGACTCGTTGTTGATCTTCGTGATGCGGTCGAAGCGCAAAAGACCGGCACGTCCGGCGGGTGTTCCGGGCATCGGATTCATCACGGTGAGCATCTGATCGCGAATCGAGATGACGATACCCAGGCCTCCGAAAGCACCCGAGGTGGAAAGGTTCATCTCTTTGTAGGCGTCAGGCGAGAGAAAGACCGAGTGCGGATCGAGCGTGTGGAGCATCCCGTTGCACGCGGCGTATTCGACCTCGCGCAGATCGACCTCGGTACCGCGCAGCTTCTCTTGCACGAACCCGAACACGTCGCGCAGTCGAGCCGACACGTCCCAGGGCCCCTGCACGTTGTCGACGCGGAACTTCTTCTCGGAGCCCTCGACGCGAACGGTCACCTCGGTGGCGCCCTCGTCGTAGAGCACGATGACCTGGGCCACATCGCGCTGGACGTAGTTGAGCGAGCTCAAGAACATCTCGCGGGGATGAACGCGCGTGGGGTCGACGTACTTGTCGCGGATCGTCTTGAGCGTTTCGTTGACGGCGTCGAGCCGCGTGAGATCGTAGGGGCCCTTTTGACTGGGGCTCACGGTCACCGCGAGCGCGGGTTCGAGGCCGCGCCAGAGTCCGCCCGGGCCGCGGAACGTGATCGCGAAAAAGGCGGCCAGCGCGAACACACCGAACAGAATCAGGAGCCTCGTCAGACGTTCCCAGAGACGCATAGGGTCGAGTGTATAGGAGGTTCGGAACTACGCCAGCGTAGAGAGGCCGAAGAGCCGGTCGGCCGAACTAGCGAGGTGCGACTGGCGCCGCCGGTGGCTCTTCGGAAACGCGGACAGCGGGGCGCTTTTCGTCCTGTTTGATGGAGTACCGAACGAGGGCTCGGAGGGCGTCGTTGCGCTGGACGTTGCCCAGAACGCTCTTGGCATCTTCGTAAATCGAGGGATCGACCAGCAGAGCACCCAAGGTACCCTTGCCGGCGCGAAGATCGGCGACAATCTGGCGCAAGTCGGCGGTGAGGGCCCCGAGGTTGGCCGACACCTGCTGGGACGCGGTGTCACCTCCGTACACGATGGAGTGGGCCAACCCGTTGCCCTCGCGAATGCCGCGCAGGGTAACGGCGAGCTCGGCTGCGGCGCCTCCGAAGTTCGCGAGAGCGTCGTTGCTTTTTTCGCCGTAGAGGATCTCGTGAACGAACCCGGGACCGGTGTTGATGCGGGTGGCGACCTTTTGGGCCTCGGCCAGCGTGCCATCGACTTCGACGGCGGTTCGATCGAGCGTCGTGAAGAGGTGCGATACCCGCTCGGCTTCGGCAGGATCGGAGAGAAATCGGTGCGCGTAGCCGTTGCCCTCGGCGACCTGTTTCAAGATGATGTTCACGGAGTGGATGCTGCCCCGGATGTCGTCTTGCATCTGCGCGTTGGCGAGCGCCTTGCTCGTCACCTCGAGGTTCTCGAGGATTTGCTCGGCGTGCTTGGACATGGCGCCGATCTCGGAAAACACGTTCGTGAAATCGGTTGGGTCTTCGCCCTTGATCGTGCCTTCGGCGGCGACCAGGGGTGCATCGTTGGCGCCCGACGTGATCTGGATCATCTTGTCGCCCAGCAGGCCCTTGTTCTCGATGTGGGCGACCGAGTCGGCGCGCACGCGCACGGCTTCGTGGCGAGCGACCTTGAGATCGACGTAGAGACGAGCATCGCTGGGATCATCGCTGTGGGCGATGCGCGACACGCCTCCGATGTCGATGCCCCCCAGTCGGACGGGAGCGCCCGTCTTGAGACCCTGCACATCGCTGAAGCTGGTGTGGTAGGTCACCTTGGCGTCGAAGAATCGCTTCTCGTCGCCGATCAAGAAGACGACGATGCCGGCGACGACGAGCCCGGCGAGCACGAATGCTCCAACCTTTATCTCCTTGGAAGTCGCCATGACAGGATCTCTAGCGTAAGTAGGCCTTGCCGCCATGTGCTTCGCGGAAAAGGCAGGGGGGCCAGCATACCGCTAGCCGCCCAGAAGGGTTGCGACATCTTCGTTGACAGGTGCTCTGCCATGGATGAAATCCGCCACCCGCTGATCGGTGACGGCCTTGAACTGCTCGGGCGTGCCCTCGGCGATGATCCGACCCCGGTGGACCATGGCCAGGCGGTCGGAAATGAGAAAGGCGCTGGCCATGTCGTGGGTAACGACGATGGACGTGATGTTGAGGGTGCGCTTGAGCCCCGTGATGAGGTGGTTGATGCGCGTCGTGTTGATGGGATCGAGCCCGGTCGTCGGCTCGTCGTACAGGATGACCTCGGGTCGAATGGCGATGGCGCGGGCCAAACCGACCCGCTTTTTCATGCCGCCTGACAGGTCCGAAGGTCGCATTTCCTCGATTCCGGGCAGCCCCACCAGGCTCAAGGCCCACTCGACGCGCTCGGCGATTTCGGCGTCGCTCATCTTCTTGTAAAAGTGCTCGTTCAGGCCGTAGGCGACGTTGGCTCCGACCGAAATCGAGTCGAACAGGGCCGCCCCCTGAAAGAGCATCCCGATCCGCTGGCGCACCTGGCCGAGCTCGGCCCCCGTTTTCTTGGTGATGTCCTCGCCGTGAAAGAGGATCGACCCTGCGTCGACTTTGAGAAGACCGATGAGCATCTTGAGCATGACGCTCTTGCCCACCCCCGATCCCCCGATGATGGTCAGCGACTCACCGGCCCTCACCGCCAGATCGAGGCCGCTGTAGATGACCTTCGGTCCGAAGGCCTTGTTGACCTTGCGGAAGCGAATGAGGGGCTCGGACGAGGCGTCAGGGGACGCGTGGGCGGACATCTCTGCCATCACACCACCTTCTAGACGACTGCGGCCGCCTTTTTTCCGGTCCGGGCTGGCTTGATCCGCTTGCGGGCTCCCGCGGCGCCGCCCACCGTGCCGCCACCGCCGAAGAATCTGCGATCGATCCATTCGGTGAGCGGCGCGGCCACGTAGATCGACGAATACGTGCCGGCGACGATGCCCACGAGCAGCGCGAGAGCGAAGTCCTTGATGACGCCGGTGCCCCACACGAAGAAGGCGATGAAGCTGAGAAGCGTGGCGCCTGAGGTGAGCACCGTTCGGGAAAGCGTCTCGGACACCGAGAGGTTGATGATCTGCGCAAACGTTTTGCCCCGGTGTTTGCCCAGATTTTCGCGAATGCGGTCGTAGACGACGACGGTATCGTTGATGGAATAGCCCACGATGGTGAGCACCGCGGCGATTGTGGAAAGAGAAATCTCTTTCTTGAAGACCACGAAGACGCCCACGACCATCATCGCATCGTGCACCAGGGCGACGACGCCGCCGGGCGCAAAGCGCAGGTCGAAGCGAAACGCCACATAGGCCATGATGAACACGATGGCGATGGCGACGCTCTTGACCGCGGCGTCGCGCAGCTGCTTACCCGCCTTGGGACCCACCCACTCCACGCGCAGCGGGTTCTCGGGCACGGTATCGGGGCCCATCTCGGATCGAAGCCCGTCCATCAGCTGGTCGCCCTTGGACTTGAGCTGGATCTCGATCTTGTGATCGCGCGGGCTCACGATCTGCGGGTTTTGCGCGCCTTGCCGCAACGCAACGCCCGGGACCTTACCCACCGCATCGGCGACGACCGAAAGATCGGGGTCCTGCTCGTAGCGAACGAAAATTTTGTCACCACCGGGGCTGAACTTGACCTCGGTGGGGCGCGCCGACACCGGACAGCGCTCTTCGGGCAAATCGCCGGACGCCGCAAAGCACAGCGCATCGTCGATGGCCCCCCGCTTGCTCTCGTCGAGCGCCGACGTCTCTTGCACGCGAATGAGGTAGCGATTGGGATTGACGGGATCGGTCAC
>JBBSDY010000091.1:0-9467 GCA_038240245.1 Polyangiales bacterium | reverse complement strand
CGGTATCCACGCTGCTGGTGGCCTCGTCGAGAATCAGGATGCGCGGGTTCTTGAGCACAGCCCGCGCGATCGAGACGCGCTGCCGCTCGCCGCCCGAGAGTGTGTGACCTCGCTCGCCGACCATCGTGTCATAGGCGTGGGGCAGCTTCATGATGAAGTCGTGCGCATTGGCCGTTCGCGCCGCGGCGACGACGTGATCGAGGGTGGCCTCGGGCATGCCGTAGCGGATGTTGTCGAGCACGCTGCCGTGAAACAGGTAAGGATCCTGCAGCACCATTCCGACCTGCTGGCGATAGACCCCGCTGTCGAGCTCGCGCAAATCGACTCCGTCGATGCGGATGCTGCCACCGGTAACATCGTAGAAGCGCGTGAGCAGGTTGATGAGAGTGGTCTTGCCGCTTCCGGACGGACCGACGAGACCAATGAGCTCGCCCGGCTTTACCTGGAACGACAAATTGTGAAGTACCTGACGCACGCCATCGTAGCTGAAGGTGACGTTCTCGAGCTCGACCGCGCCCGCCACGTGCTCGAGCTTCACCGGAAAGGCGATATCGACGACCTCGGGCTCGGTGTCGAGGATCTCGAACACACGATGTGCCGAGCTGGTGGCGCGGTTCATCATCCGGGTGACCTGTCCGATGACCTCGACGGGCTGCAGAAACATCGTCATGTAGAGCAAAAACGAGACGAACGTTCCCGTGCTCAGGGTGGGACCGACGGTGGCTCCGCCGAGCAGCCGCGGAATCGCCAGGACCCACACCAGAATCACCACCAGCTGCACCGACAACATGAGCGCCGGCCAGAAGGACGTCCACGACGCGTGGATGCGGTTGAACTCGTCGGTGCAATCGTAGTTGCGTCCGCCGAACCGCTCGTTTTCGCGCGCCTCCTGGTTGAAGGCCTTCACGACCCGAATGCCGGGGATCGTGTCGCTCAGCAGATCGGTGAGCCGCGACCACTTGCGCCACGCGCGCAGGAAGAGCTTGTTGAGCCGCTCGCCGTGCAAGTGGATGGCCAGGCAGAGTATGGGAACCGGAAGTGTCATGATGAGCCCGAGGCGCAGATCGAGCGAGATCAGCACCGCGCCCAGGCCCACCAGCATGAGCGCCGCAAGCGAAACCTCGACCACGCCGAACGCCAAGAATTCCCAGAGGCGGTCGGTATCCGAGCTAACGCGGGTGATGAGGCTCCCCGTCTTTTTGCGCGAGAAGAAGCTGATGCTGAGCTTCTGCATGTGGTCGTAGAGGTGGGTGCGCAGATCGCGGGCCACGAACTCGCCCAGCTCAGCCATGAGGTTGAGCCGCAGCCACAGGCACAACTGACGCAAGACGTAGACGGCCGCGAGTGCCGCCACCACCAACCACGCGATGTGGGCCGTGGCGGCAGAGATCGATCCCGCCTGGTCGGGTTTTATCAGCCGGTCGATGAGGTGCCCGGTGAGATAGGGGGGAACGAGAGAGAGCAAGGTGATGCCGACGCCGGCGGTCATCCCTCCCGCCACCCGGCGCTTGTAGGGCTTCAGGTACGAGAGCAAACGCCACACGACGGTGATGCGCCGGCGCACGACGAGCGTCTGCGCCGTTCGGATGGCGTGAGCCACGTGCCCGGCGTACGCCTTGTCGGCATCGCCCAGCTCGATGTGCCGGTGCTCGAGGGCCTGCTCCAGCGCGAACGATAGCGACTCCATCGCGCGACGCTGCCGGTGCGTGAAAAGAAGGGTCATTCCCTGCTCATCGGAGTCGTTTGCGATCCTGAGAACGTGGCAGCTCATGCCCTGCTCGAGCTCGACCCTCTTGATGGTGTCTCGTCGCATCCAGGCTTGCTCGAATCGACCGTCGACCCGGGTTGCGCGGCAAAGCTCGTGCTCGCCGAGCACCAGCCACGTCTCGGCAAAGTCGAAACGATCGGCCAGGTCTGACATCGCGTAACCGCAGATGTTCCCGAAGCCCAAACGCGACATGGCGACCGCGCGCACCGCGGCCGGCAATTCGGACGGCTGATCGGTAAACTGCTCGATGAGCTGACGATCGTTCGACCTTACTGCTTGCGGCTGATTCACTCGAAACCTCCTTCGGATACTGGCTTACGAGCCAGCTTCCAGAGGAGATCCGGGAGTCAAGCTCGCATGTAGCGGTGGTACGAGGGCGGCGGCGTGCAGGGCAACGCACGCGATCGCCGACCGTCGTAGACGGGTCGATGGCTAATCATTCGTGCGTTCGCATTCCTGGTTTCGGGCCTTGCTATTGAATGAAGGGCGAGAAGCTAGCGCAGCTTGGCTTTTCGGTCAAGGGCGCGCTTGACCGACCGCACGCGCGGCGCGGGCACACGCGCCCGGACGCTATTGGCAGTACTGCGTTCGGGCCGGATTCAGCTTGACGGTGAATGGGTCGGGGCTAGGCAGCGTTCCGCCCAGGCACGCTTGGAACGTCCCCTTGATGTCGTTCACGTAGGACAGCGATCCCGAGTCGGTCTTGTACGCACCGCTCGGCCCGTTCAGGTGCGACAGGAGCCCGACGGTCAACGTCGCCGCCGTGGGACAGGACATTGCACATCCGGCCGTGCAGTACTGGTAGACGTAGATCGTCTTGTTCTGGGTGCCTTGTCCGGTAGCGTTGACGTAGTAGTACCAGGCACCGAGCGCCGCGTTACAGGCCACGCTCGTCATCATGGCCATGTTGGCCTTGGCACCGGTCGCTGCCCAGAAGTCCGAGTTGCCATCTTCGGTGGTGTGCCCGAGATCGGGGAAGTTGCATCCCATGGCGGTCATCGCGGCGCGCGGACCGAATTGATTGTAGTCCTTCACCGTCGAGCTGAATCGAATCTGCAAAAGACCGACGGTGGGATCGTACGCGGTTTTGCCGGATGGCAGCGAGCGAACCGAGTACCCATCGCGGCCGGGGCTCATCTCGGTGTCGTTCAGCGTGGGCGTGTACGAGCTTTCTTTGAGCATCGCCCCCGTCAAGTGCGCCCAGCAATACTCGGGCTTCCAGCCGGGGTTGGATGCTGCCGGGGGACCGAACTGCTCGCATGTTTTGACGATGGCGCTGATGATCGCATCGCGCTGCGAGCCCATGTTCTTGGTGGCCCACGAGGGGATGACGTCCATGTTGTTGAACCAGCCCGTCACGGTTGCCACGCCGTTGGGATTGGCTGGCGGCGACATGGTGGTCCCACTGTCCGCGATCGTGCCTCCGGCGTGGCCCGCGGCTCCGCCCGATCCACCCGACGTCGAAGTGCCACCGCCGCCGGTCGTTGTCGCAGCTCTCGTGCCCGCGCTGCCTTGCTGGCTGCCGCCGGTGCTCATACTCGAACCGCCTGATCCGGTGTTCGGATCGGAGCCGGGGTCGATGGTATCGCCTTCGACCGGGGCGGGCTCATCGGCAACGCCGACGCACGCGGCCCACGACAGGCAAAGGACACCGAGAACGACCCACGAAGCTCTGCGCGCGAAGAAAGACATCCTGGTCAAGAGTAGTCGCATCCTCGCGAAACGGATCAACGATCCGGCTCGCAGCGACCGGCGATCGACCGATCCGATCCAGCTAGCCTGCTCAATTTGGCCGACACTGGCGCCTACATGGATGGCGTTTGGCGACACGGCGACGACAGAGCCCGACCATCCCGAGCACGCACGCAAAGATCATGGAGCCGGGCGCGGAGCGCCCGCCGACTCGACACCCGCACCCTCCAGCGCTTGGAGTATCGGAGGGTTCATCCTGGAGGGGCGCATCACCTCCAGTGCCGTTTGCAGCATCGCCACCGCTACCACCGCTTGCCATCTTGCCGCCGGATGCAGATCCACCCGCGCTGCCGCCGCCCGCTCCTGCGTCGCGACCCACGACGGCGATGCCACCGTCCGTCGCACCGCCCGGACCGCCGCTGATCGGCGGTGCGCCTGGGCCCACGGTGAGGTCGAGCTTGTTGGTGCCGCTCAGCATCTCGAGGGGTCCCGCGGTGGGGTGCGTGGCACTTCGCGTTGCGCCCTTGATGTCCCTGTCGATGGTGATCGGCGACCCGTCCCGGTTTTCGATTCCCTCCTTGGTCACCGCGTTGATGCCGATCAGATCGCGCGTGATGGGCGGGCAGGCGACGTCGGTGGGAGCGCTGTCGTTCTTCCAGGTGACGCTCACGCCGGTGGGCGTGGTCGCAACGTTGAAGCCGGCATCGAAGGATTTGACGACGCTGTGCGCGTCACCCCACGACGTCTTTTGCGCACCCCCATAAAAGACGTCGTAGTCGGCCAGAAACCCGGGGGCCTGTGAAACGCCGTTGTTGCCCTTCTGAAGGTAGACGTTGTTGTAGTAGCGGTTGTCCGCCGAGGCGTGCGCCTTGGCGCCGGCAGTCTGGGTGGTGTGGGGTGCGAAGTAGCTCGCCGAGCGGCCGTCGCTGGCGGTGAAGCCCCACTGCGCGCTGGCGAAGAGGTTGTGCACGAAGATGCTGTTCTCCGAGCAGTCCCAGATGGTGTCGGCCTGGCCATTGCCAACGAAGATGTTGTTGTCGACCAGCGTCGGGCCATGGTCCATCTCGAGCTCGAGGATGGTTTGCTCGATGTCGTAGAAGACGTTGCCCGTGATGCGGCTTCCCTGGCCCTGCCAGTCGAGCCAGATGCCAGGGTGCGACGCCGCCGTGCCCGGCGTGTTGTGCACGCGGCGGATGACGTTCCCCTTGATGATCACGTCGACCGCGGAGTGGATCTTGATTCCGGCCGACTCATAGCCGCCGAAGTGGCGCGCGGGGTTGATCTCCTCGATGAGGTTGCCCTCGATGAGGCTCGCGATCCAACCTCTCGAGCCGGCGATCGCAGCCTGTCCGCAGCGCCGAATGGCATTGTTGCGAACGGTGTGATGCCCGACGCGAGCGATGTCCCATGCTCCGCCGTTCGCGCTGACGCCGGCGCAGAGGCACACCGTCTTGCCGTCGCTGATGGTGTTGTTCTGTACGATCCACGCAAGGCCCCAGTTGGTGGAAATCATCCCCTCTTGCGGCGCGTCGGGCGGCGCCCAGTTGGGCGCGCCGTGGGCGACGATGAAGCCGTCGAGCGTCAAGTAGCCGAGCCCGGCCGCAGTGGGAGAAAAGACGTACTTGCGAACGTTGATCTCGGACAGGCCGGTGTTGGGGTTGTCGGCGCCAAAATTCGCCCACAAGGTCGTGGTCGTGGTGTCGACCTGCGAAAACCAGGTCTTCGGCGTGGTGACTACGTCGGCTTGCTTGGTGGCCTCGAGGTAGGGCTCACCGTTGTAGTAGACGTCACCCAGGTGGTACTGGCTGCCGTACGTGAGGTAGCTGCCCTTGATCTGATCGACGTAAGGGTTGAACTGGCCAAACGTGGTGTTCGGCACGACGGCCTTCCAGACGCTGCCTTCCTGGGTCCAGGTCGCGATTGGCTCCGAGCCCTTGAGATAGACCTGCTCGCCCGGTGCCGCGCGGTAGACGATGCGGGTCGTGTCCGACGTTCCGCCGCGGGCCGGGTGCACCCACTCGCGGTACGTGCCGGCGTGCACGGTGACCGTGTCGCCGGGCTGCATGATGTCCGCGGCCTTCTGGACGGTCTTCCAGGGGTGATCACTCGTTCCGCCGTTGGCGTCATCTCCCGTCTTGGCGACGTGGTATTCGGACGCCGACGCCACCGCAGGCAAAAGCCCGGCGAGAAAGAACACGAGCCTTGCCTCGAAGCGCATGGGACCCAACCTCCTGCCCCAAGCTAACGGGAGGAGCCCGCGTGCTCACTGCACTATCGTGCTTTCGGGGGTGCACTGTCAGAACTAGAGCGCCGAGAAAAACCCCCAGAACGCGGGCGCCGCAAGGCCATCTTGCCGATCGTGCATCTTGCCCGAGGTCTGGCACCAATCGACGGGGAACCCGGGGGCGCAGCCCTGGTAGCGCACGCAGGGCGCGGGAGTATCGGGCATCGTGGTCGCGCCGCACATGTTCGTCTTGAGAATCCGGTCGCGCGCGGACATGCCGCCCTCGATCTTGTTCGTCGTGTCATCCTGATCGTGAATGAACATGGCTGCGATTTGCCCGACGCATGCGGGCAGGCCTGGCAACCCGCCGCTGACGTTCGCCTGGGCGCGCAGCACGTTGCCCCGCGCACATCCGAGCAAATTCATCATCCACGAGCCGCTGCTGTAGCCCGCGCCGAAGATGCGCGACTTGTCGACGCAGTAGTCGGTCTCGGCGGCCTTCACCATGTCGTCGAAGAACGTGATGTCGTCGCTCGTCTTGCCCGTGTCCCAGCAGTCGCCGATCGAGCTGCCATGGATGACGATGGCCTCTTCCTTGGAAACATTGGCAATGGGCACGTTGTTGTCCTTGCCACCGCAACCATGAAAGAGAAAAACCGTGCGGTACGCGCGCATCGGATTGTAGGTTTTCGGCAGAAAGACGAAATACTCACGCTCGACGGTGGCCACGGTCATCGTGTGGCGCACGAACGATCCGAGCGCCTGGGTAGCTGCGTGACCACAGCCATCGCTCGGCGTGCTCGCCGTCGGGCCATTTGCGCCATCGCCCGAAGCAGCGGCATCGCCAGTGCTCGATGATCCACCGGCGCCCACGACGCTACCGCCCGCTGCCGGCGCACCCGCGCTGTTGCCCGTCGCGCCGCCCGAGGATGTGTGGGTCGCCGTTCCCGCGCCGCCCGTCGCGTCGCCGCCCGCTGCGGTCGTGTCACTGGGAGGTTGGTCGGCATCCCCAGAGCAAGCGGCGAGCAAGATGGCGGTGGCGGCAAAGGCGTGAAAGGGTAGACGCATCACCATGGTGTTCATTTGTATCATCCCTGGCCCTTCAAAATGACGAGATTCGGGCGGTCGTCGGCCTCGCTGCTTCTCTTGGCGCTGGCTTTTTGCACGTCGAGCTGCAAGAAACTGGTCGAGCTCGCAACGGAGTCATCGAAAGAAGTCGAGCCCACCAGCGCCGCCCCGGAATCGTCGGCTGCGGGCGTGCGGATCGAGAGCGCGTCCAAGGGGCAGAGCTCCGCAACTCCGTGCTGGATGCTCACGCCCGGCGAAGTGGCGTCGGTTCTCAAGCTCCAGACTGTCGCCAACAAGTTGCCCAAGGCCGGCGAATATGGCGCGCCGCGCTGCCAGTGGGCGCCCCTCATCGATGCGAGCAACCCTCCCTCTCTCGTGATTGCCTACTTCGGTGATCAGGGCAAAGACGTCGACAAGTACTTCGAGGACCACCTCGAGATCGATCGCAAGCTGTTCAAGGCCTTCCACGAGCCCATCACGGGGCTTGGCGACAACGCCATGCTGTTCGGAGCGCGTCTGTGGGTGAAAAAGGGCGACGCCTTCTTCTCGCTTACCTTTTCCGGCATCGACTGGAGCGCCGCGCAGATCACACCGCGCGACGCCCAGATGAAGCTCGCCAGGCTCGCCCTCGCCCACATGCGCTGATGTGGCAGAGATCGGCGGGCGTCCTACTAAGGACAGATGGGCGCGTCCGAGACGACCCAGTTGGGCGCCCCGAACAAGTCGCCAGTATTCTTGATGGCCGTGCTGTCGGCGGTGCTCATGCCGGTTCCTTCGTCGAAGCGCCAGTAGCCGACCAGGCCCGGTTCATCGCCGACGAGCTTCTGGTGCATGGTCGCCGTGATGTCGGCCGCGGTGCGCACGACATTCCACGCTCTTACCTCGTCGATGAGGCCGGCGAAGAAGCGATTGTCGTACACGTCTCCGCCGAGCGTCATGTTGATCTGCGCGCTCAGCGACCTGGTTTGGGTTGCCACCACCAGCGACGATTCCTGGACGCCGTTCACGAGGACCCTGATCTCGCCGGTGGTCTTGCTTCGGGTGGCGGCGACGTGGACCCACTGGCCGCTGACCACGGGGGTGGTGCTCACGATCGTCGGCTCCGAAGAGGCCGGGACGCCGACGCCGAAGGCCAGCTTGTTGTTCAAGATAGAGGCACCGAAGTCGTCGTGGTTGCCGCTGGCGTCCGCCCAGAGCAGGCCGCTGCCCTCCCAGCTGTGCGTGCCCGCGAGAGACGGCGTGCTCGTCTTCACCCAGGCTTCGATCGTGAAGTCATCCTGCACGGGTCGGTTGATCCGAACGTAGGAGAATCCGCTGAACTGCAGGGCGAAGCCCGAGCATGGCGGGGCCGCTGCTTCGACGCCGGAGTCCGCGGACGCTTCGATTTCGCCGACGGCCTGCGCTTCGATCGCAGCGTCCTCGTCGCGGGTTCCAGCGAATCCGACGTCCACGCTTCCCGCCGGACCTTCGGAGCCTCCCGCTCCCGCCACCGCGCCCGCTTCGTCGTCCGCGCCCGACGAACCGCCGTTATCGGCGGCAGGCGTCGCATAGACCGAGCAGGCACCCGCGAGAAAGACGAGCAACAGAGGGAGCACGGCATTGTGCATGAAGCTTCACTTCTGTTGTCGCACCCCATGCTCTAGGCGCACAAGCAGCCCACTGTGGGTTCATGTAGACGGATGACCGCTTTCGATGACCGATCGGGCAGAGAGATCTGCGGCAGGGGAGGTTCTAGGGTGCGACGGGAATGCCCCAGATGTCCTTCGCGTACCTTCGAATGGTGGCATCGGCCGAGAACCTGCCCATGTTCGCCACGTTGAGAATCGCCTTCCTCGTCCACTCGGTGGGATCGCGAAAGAGCATTTCGACCGCGAGCTGTGCGGCGCAATAGCTCTTGAAATCGGCCAGAATGAAATAGCGATCGCCGCCGTGCAAAAGGCCATCGACGAGTGAGCGATGCCGGTGCGGATCGCCCGGTGAGAATGCGCCGCCGCCAATCGCATCGAGGATGGACGTCAGCACGGGATCGGAACGGTAGATGCTGGCCGGATCGTAGCCGCGTGCGCGCCACGCGCTGACCTCGGCTTCGTCGAGGCCGAAGATGAACATGTTGTCACCGCCCACCGCGTCGCGGATTTCGATGTTCGCGCCGTCGAGGGTTCCGATCGTCAGCGCGCCGTTCAACGAGAGCTTCATGTTTCCCGTGCCCGACGCCTCGGTTCCCGCAGTGGAGATCTGCTCGGAGAGATCTGCCGCGGGGATGACCACCTCGGCCACCGATACGCTGTAGTTGGGAATGAAGACGACCTTGAGCTTGTCGCACGTCTCGGGATCGGCGTTGACCACCGCGGCGACGTCGTGAATGAGCCGGATGATCTGCTTGGCAGTCTCGTAGCCAGGCGCGGCCTTGCCGGAAAACATGACGGTGCGCGGCACGCGATGGCCGCCCGCCTTGAGGTCTTGGTAGAGAGCCACGACGTGGAGCACGTTCAATAGCTGACGCTTGTACTCGTGCATCCGCTTGATCTGCACGTCGAAGATCGATCGCGGATCGATGTCGATGCCCATACGCTTTTTCAGATAGGCCGCCAGACGCTCCTTGTTGGCGAGCTTCGCGTGGCGAAAGCCTTCGCAGAACTGTGAATCTCGCACCAGGGGGGCGAGCTTTTTCAGTTCATCGAGGTCGGTTGGCCAGCCGTCGCCGATGGCGCCCGT